>NZ_JADBRW010000319.1:0-31895 GCF_020247025.1 Microcystis sp. M109S1 | reverse complement strand
TTTTCCAATCGGTTAGCATTGAAGAAGTTTTAGCATATCCTACTCTTTCTTGTCTTTCGTACCATGCTTGTGTTCTGAGATGGAGAGCTTTATTGTCAACTAATCTTACACAGCCCAAAGTGCGCCGCAATAGCGACTCTTGTTCGGGTGTGGGGTAAAATCGGTAAGAATAGGCTTTTTCCATGTCTCACATTTTAGCATATATTTGGTAAATGCGCTAATATTTAACAGTAAAGCCGTCGTAGAACGACGGGGTTTCAGACCCAAATTTTCGATGAGTGCCTTTTTTAACCAGCCATCTCTGCCACCAGTTTAGAAAAATGGGATAAGAAGATTTTCAGCCCTCAGCGATCGCCATTTACCGGAGACTTGTGACTTTTTTTAAAGAAATATTTTTCGTTCCTGTCTCCCCTTTTGGATTACACTGGTAATTGAGAATAATTAGCATTTATTTTAGCGATCGCAATTCCGAGACAGTTTCAAAACCGTTGACTGAGACTGACAGTAGTGCAGTTATCACCCTTTGGCTACTGAAGTAAACTCGATGAGCTATCAAGGAATTATTGTCACTCTTGAATGAAAGACCTTCTTTGCCTTTGGAGATAAGAAAAGCATGGACGATAAAATTAGACCTAATGCACCAGAAGAACCGGAAAAATCGCCAAATAAAGCCCAATTTTCTCCTTGGGGTGCTACAGAGGCAGCCTCAGAACGTACTAGCTCCATAGGTACTGATCTAACAGCCACCTATCCCCTCGCACAAGTGGAAATGGGAAAAACCGTCTGGTTAGTGGGATTTCAGGGGACAGGAGGGATCAATCGACTCCTAGGCATGGGATTAAACCCCGGCATTCAATTACAGGTAATTAGCTCCCAACCGAGGGGATCAGTTTTAATTGGCATTCAAGACAATCGTATCGCTATCGGGGCGGAAATGGCCGAAAAAATCCTCGTTAGTGACAGTCAACCGAAAAAACTGGAGTCTAAAAAAGACCTACCTGAAGTAAGAACATTTCTGCGGGAGATACCCATAGGAAAAGCGGGTAAAGTTGTCGGTTATGACCGAGCATTGCGAGGATACAAAGGAAAATTGTTATCAATGGGATTAACTCCGGGGACAGAGTTTACCGTCATTCGTGTCGCACCTTTGGGGGATCCCGTCGAGATTCAAGTGCGGGGATTTCATCTCAGTCTGCGAAAACAGGAGGCAGACACTTTAATCGTCGAAGAAATAGACCCAAAAAGCTAAATTTAATCATCTAAGCCTATTCGTCACTCAATATCCTAATTATGGTCAAACCGATTATCGCCTTAATTGGCAATCCTAACTGTGGCAAAACTACCCTTTTTAATGCTCTCACGGGGGCCAATCAACGCACCGGCAACTGGCCGGGAGTAACAGTTGATCGCAAAGAGGGACGATTTCAAGTTAACGGGGAAGATATCACCCTGGTGGATTTACCCGGAGTCTATTCCCTCGATGTAGAAGAAGGGGAGACAGGAATGGATGAATTAGTCGCTAGGGACTATCTGCTGTCAGGAGAAGCGGATTTAGTGATTAATATCGTCGATGCTGCCAATTTAGAGCGCAATCTCTACCTTACTACCCAAATCATGGAGATGCGTTTACCGATGTTGATTGCCCTGAATATGATGGATGTGGCCAAAACTAGGGGTATTGTGGTTAATCCGCAACTCTTAAGCGTTCGCATGGATGCAATTGTCGTGGCGATTAGTGCGGTTAAAGGGGAGGGAATCGGGGAATTAAAGCAAAAAATTGGGGAATTAGTCAGTAATATTAGCCATACTGCCGCTTATGTCGCTTATCCTGCGGTAATTGAGGAAGCTCTGAACGAGATTGTTGCCTACATTAACGACCATAGCAGTAAAAGGATCGTTGAGCCAAGATGGACTGCTTTAAATCTACTGCAATACGAGGATCGCGTCGCCCCAGAATTGCGCTCCCAGGAACTATTAAGCATTATCGTCAAGCATAGACGACAAATACACCAAGTTTTGGGGGAAGACCTTGATATTTTAATTGCTGATACTCGTTATGGCTTTATTCAGCAAGTTACCCAGGGAGCCACTCAACGGACTGGACAAATAAATAATACCATGTCCGATCGCATTGATCGGATTGTTCTCGATCGCTGGTTGGGAATTCCGATATTTTTGGGCGTAATGTACCTAATGTTCTTATTTACCATCAATGTTAGTGCTGCCTTTATCGATTTCTTCGATTTAACTGCCCAGACTATCTTTGTCGATGGTTTTGCCCAAGTTTTACAAAAAATCTCTACCCCGGGTTGGCTCATTGCTCTGCTCGCTGATGGAGCGGGGGGAGGTGTGCAAACCGTCGCCACTTTTATCCCCGTAATTGGCTTTATGTTCCTCTTTTTGTCAATTTTAGAGGATTCTGGCTATATGGCCCGGGCAGCCTTCGTCATGGACCGATTGATGCGTTTGGTGGGATTGCCGGGTAAATCCTTTGTTCCCATGCTGGTGGGATTTGGTTGCAATGTGCCGGCAATTATGGCCACTAGGACCCTGGAAAATTCCCGCGATCGTTTAATGACGATTATGATGAACCCTTTTATGTCCTGTGGGGCCAGATTACCTGTTTATGCCCTATTTGCGGCGGCTTTTTTCCCCATAGGTGGTCAAAACATCGTTTTTGGTCTTTATATCTTAGGAATTCTCGCCGCTATTTTGACGGGATTGGTGATGAAAAAAACCCTACTCAAGGGAGAAGTCAGTCACTTTATTATGGAATTGCCTCCCTATCATCTACCCCGTCTGAAAGGAGTTTTAATTCGCACTTGGGAACGTCTGCAAGCGTTTTTATGGAAAGCTGGACGAATTATCGTTTTAATGGTGATGATTTTGGGACTACTCAACTCCGTCAGTTTTGATGGTTCTTTTGGCAATCAAGACAGCGAGCGATCGGTTTTAAGTGCCACCAGTAAAGCTGTAACTCCTATTTTCTCACCCATGGGACTAGAGCAGCAAAATTGGCCGGCAACGGTGGGCATTTTTACGGGAGTTTTTGCCAAAGAAGCGATGGTAGGGACATTAAACTCGATTTACAGCCAACTAGCACAAGAGGACGCTAATCAAGGGACCGAGGCGAAAAAATTCGACTTTTGGGGGCAAATTCAGGAAGGAATCGCCACTATTCCCGCCAATTTAGCGGAATTACCCAATCAAGTGCTTGATCCCTTGGGTTTGAATATTGGTGATTTACAAGATCAAAAAACGGCTGCCGAGGAGCAAGAGATAGATTTAGGAACTTTTGGGGCGATGGCGAGAAGATTTGATGGTCAAGCGGGTGCTTTTGCCTATCTTTTGTTTGTTCTGCTCTATTTTCCCTGTGTTTCGGCCACATCGGCCGTATATCGCGAAACTAATGCCGGTTGGACTGTTTTTATTGCCCTCTGGACCACAGGAATGGCCTATATTGTTGCCACTTCCTTCTATCAAATCGCCACTTTTTCTCGACATCCGGGGTTTTCTCTCTTTTGGATAGTCTTGATGGGTTTAACCGTAGTCGGGGTTTTATTCACCTTAAAAAATCTCCGTCCCCGAAAAATCAACCGTCCGGCAATTTAAAAGTAGGGTGGGTTAGGCGACAAAAAGCTAGGCAACTAACAAATTATTTAGATTCGCCGTAACCCACCGCAATCAAGTAACTTTTCTCGATTTTTTTCGCTTATAAACCATGATTTTAAAAGTGGGTTAGGCGACAAAAAGCTAGGCAACTAACAAATTATTTAGATTCGCCGTAACCCACCGCAATCAAGCAACTTTTCTCGATTTTTTTCGCTTATAAACCATGATTTTAACCGATATACAGGCTTATCTTGCCAAAAATCAGAAAGCATCTCTGGCTGACTTATCCACACACTTTCGGATGTCAGCGGATGCCTTAAGTCCCATGCTCGATCGCTTGCTAAAAAAAGGGCGAATTCGTCTGATTTCCCTAGAAAAATGCGGAGGATGCAGCCGTTGTCCCCCGGAATCTATGGCTTTTTACGAATGGATTGAGGGCAATTCCACAGGGACAAACAACTAAGAGTTGAATAAGTACCTAGGCAAAATTAATTACACATTTCGATAAAGCTTTTGCCTTTTGCCCATCTTCACTAGAAAATTTATTTTGCACGACTACTTACTATCTTTTTGTAGGAGATAAAATTATGATCACTAACACAGAAATTGTCTCGACACAATCGGCCACCAGCGAGGATCCGCAAATACAATTGGCCGAATTTCTGCGAGAACATAATGAAGTGGAGATGATTATTCCAGTTTTAATGGGATTATTTATTACCAGTCGTTTTCAACTGCGAGGGGCTAATGCACTATTAGTTAATTTAGCCGTAGCCAGTATCTCGCGACAAATTTTCCAACAGTTAAAATCTCCCTTCACCAGTAACCCAAAAACTGCCGAAAAAAGCCCAGATTATAGCAATCAGGAAATAATACCGGGTTGTCGCATTGTTCACTCGGTACCGGGACGAATTCGCCTTCGTATCGACCGTTTAAGTCAAGATGCTGCCTTTGCTAAAAGATTAAACCACCTCCTCGCAGCTGAGACAATTGTTCTTAGTCATCGCCTTAATCCTACCGCTGCCTCTCTGGCAATTACCTACGAAGCAGCCGGCCTCTCCGAGTTAGATTTAGGCTTTCGTCTGATCAATCTACTTAATTTAGCCAATTCTGACAGTAATCTTGAAACTAGCTAGATTTTACTCCGATGAACTTAAGTAAGCTTTCCCTCAATTCCGTAAGCGTTGTTCACTCTCTCCCTGGTCGGCTGCGCTTGCGAATTTCCCGCCTAGCATCTGATAGGCATTTTGTCAAGACCTTAGAACAAAAATTAACTTCCCATCCCGCCATTACCCATTTCCGCATCAACGCCGCCGCCGCCTCTCTGGTGATCGAGTATGCCCCCGCCCTCACCCCTGAAATAAACAGGGATTTTGGCTTGCTTTGGCAAAAAATGCTCAATCAGCCCAACGAGTCTTCGATCGAGCCAGAAAAGCCCCAAAAACTAGGGAAAGAAGAATGGTCTAACCTTGCCCTCCCCACCGCCGCCACCCTCCTCGCGATCGCCTGTCAACGTTTTCCCCAACCCGGTTTGAGCATCTTGGCCAGAAGCGTCCTTTTGGCCGCAGCTTTTCCCGTGGCGGCCCGGGCGCTGAAAAGTATCTTCGGAGAGCGTAAACTAAATATCGATTGTTTAGACCTCTTAGCCCTGATTTTTAGCGGTTTGCAAGGGAAATTATTGACACCTTCCCTGATTATCACCCTCCATGAACTGGGGGATATTATTCGCGATCGTACCGCTAGGGCAACGGAAAAACGAACGGCTGATTTATTAGATACAATCGGTCATTACGCTTGGGTGGAAAAAGACGGCGAAATCAAGCAAATTACCAGTGATGCTGTCCAAATTGGCGAGACAGTGGTGGTTTATCCCGGGGAAAGCATCCCCGTTGATGGTACAGTCTGGCAAGGGGAAGCGGTAATCGACCAACAGCAACTAACCGGGGAATCCTTGCCTATTGTCGCCCGAAAAGGAACTCTCGTTTATGCCTCCACCTTAGTTCGTTCCGGTCAGATCCGCCTCACCTGTGAACGAGTCGGTCAACAAACTCGCGCCGCTGCCAGTATCGAACTTCTGCAAAAAGCTCCCGTCCATGATACCCGCATGGCCAATTATGCCGCTAATCTGGCTGATCGCCTGATTTTGCCTTCTTTAGGGTTAGCATCACTAATTTTTCTCACTACCCGAGATGCTGCCCGGGCCGCCGCTATTCTCACCCTCGATTTTGTCACGGGGATTCGGGTATCTTTACCTACAGCTTTTTTAGGCGCGTTGAATCATACCACCCGTCACGGGGTTTTGGTACGCAGTGGCAGAACTTTGGAGTTATTGGCAGATATCGATACGATTGTTTTTGATAAGACGGGAACTTTGACCACGGGGGAAGTGATGGTGGTGGGAGTGGAAACTATCTCTGGCCGCTTATCCCCAGAACGAATTCTCCAATTAGCGGCCTCGGCCGAACAAAGGATCACCCATCCTGTCGCCATGGCGATCGCTGACTATGCCCAGCGCCAGGGTGTGGAAATCTTACCGAGGGGAGATTGGGATTACCAGTTAGGACTAGGAATGCGGGCAGAAATTGATGGTAATCAGGTATTGGTGGGCAGTGACAAGTTTTTACGCCAGCAAGGGGTCAATTTAGAGGAATTTGGCTGTGATTTAGCCAACCCCGCCAGCGCTTGGGTGTCTCGCAATTATCTGGCCTGTAATGGGCAATTTCAGGGGGTAATCCACTATACTGACCCTTTGCGTGCCGATAGTCGTTGGTTAATCGATCGCCTACAGCAAGATTATGGCATGACTGTGCATCTGTTGACGGGGGATAATCAACAAAGGGCGAAAGAAGTGGCGCAAGCGTTAAATATTCCCTTTGGCCAGGTTCATGCTGAGGCTTTTCCCGAACAAAAGGCTAAAATAGTTCGAGAATTGCATCGCTCTGGCCATACAGTCGCTTTTGTTGGCGATGGTCTCAATGATTCCGTGGCTTTGGCCTATGCAGATGTGTCGATTTCTTTCGAGAAGGGTTCGCAAGTGGCAAGAGAAACCGCCGACGTGGTACTGATGAATAATGATCTGAGCAGTTTACTGGAGGCGATCGCTATTGCCCAAGAAACTAAAGCTTTAATTGAACAAAATATTTTTCTAGTGGTCGCCCCGAATTTAGTCGCCCTCGTTTTGGCCACTAGCATCGGTCTTAATCCGCTTTTAGCCACCGCAATTCATAACGGGACGGCAATTATTGCCGGTTTAAATAGTTTGCGTCCTCTGGTTTTTCATCAACTACAAGGTCAAAAGGAGACTCCATGAGTAAATATGATAAATTAGCTAATAAAATTGCCAAAAAAGTTACTAAAAAATTGAGCAAAAAGTTAATTAAAGCCATCTATAACCGACTGGATTTAGAAAAGATTCTCTCCTCCCGTTCTTTTCCATTAGAAGAATTCGGGCGGGGTGATAATAGACATTAGACCTCCGATAAAAATCAAAGATTGTTATGATGGTTTAGGAGTCAGTATCTGGGGAAGTCTTGAGCTATCCACTAATAACTGATAGGTGAATATCTAGGCTATATTCTCTTGAAAAAAAACTTAATAATATTCCCTCCAAAACTATTCTATAATGGTACTCGTAGGTAGATATTGCTCCTAAGTTAAAAACTTTTGCTATCTACAGACTGAAGGCAACAAAATCACTGGTTTAAAGCTCATGGAAAAAACACAGATGTTAGAACAAACGAGAAAACTAGCACAAATTACTCCAGGGAAAGCGATCGTTTTCGGAATCGGTGCGCTGCTGTTGGCCCCCACCGTGATTTCTTTACTGAAACCGGTCGCCAAAGCAACGATTAAAACTGGCGTTGTTCTCTACGAAAAAACTAAGAGTTCCTTGGCCGAAACAGCAGAAGTGCTGGGGGATATCGTCGCCGAGGCCAAAGCAGAAGTCATAGCCGAACGCGATCATCAAGTGGTTCTACCCAGTGGGGTTAATTCGGAACCCTCATTACGCGATAGTTAATTTCTGGTGAGTAACCAAAGTCACTCAACCCTGTTAGCCCTCAGCCGGCAGAACCTCAAAGTTAAGCTAAACGGCTTTTACTTCGGATCACCGATATAGACTCCAAAAGGGTTATAGCTATTGGATCATGCAGGTTAAGCGCCGTTTAGCTTATATAATCTTTAAGAGTTATTAAGCTTTGTGTCAGTTTGCCCAGCAGGATTGAATGAATATACTTTTGGTGACATCATCTTTAGGGTTACTCCTAGCGATCGCTATCGTCGTCTATTTTGTTTCCTCTCGCAAGTACCAATCGTCGGACTCGGTGGCCAATTCCTACGACCAATGGACCGAGGACGGGATTTTAGAATATTATTGGGGGGAACACATCCATTTAGGTCACTACGGTTCCCCACCAGAAAAAAAAGACTTTCTAGCGGCAAAAGCCGACTTTGTGGCGGAAATGGTCTCTTGGTCCGGTTTGGATAAATTACCCGCCGGTGCAACTCTCCTCGATGTCGGTTGTGGTATTGGTGGCAGCAGTCGCATTCTGGCCCGGGACTACGGATTTGCCGTTACCGGTATCACCATTAGTCCCAAACAAGTGGCACGGGCCAAAGAACTAACACCCCCAGATGTAAATGCTCGCTTTTTGGTCGATGATGCCATGGCCCTTTCTTTTCCCGACGAGAGTTTTGATGTGGTCTGGTCAATCGAAGCCGGTCCCCATATGCCGGACAAAGCCGTTTTTGCTGGGGAATTACTGCGAGTTCTCAAACCAGGGGGAGTCCTGGTGGTAGCGGACTGGAATCAGCGAGATGACCGTCAAAAACCGCTTAATTTCTGGGAACGTCCCGTCATGCGCCAACTTTTGGATCAGTGGTCTCACCCCGCTTTTGCCAGCATCGAAGGTTTTGCCGAACAGTTAGCGGCCACGGGATTGGTAGATGGGGAAGTGATGACTGCTGACTGGACAACAGCCACTCTACCCTCTTGGATTGATACCATTTGGCAGGGGGTGATTCGTCCCCAAGGTTGGTGGCAATTTGGTCTAACTGGGTTGCTTAAATCCGTCCGAGAAGTGCCGACAATTCTGCTGATGCGTTTGGCCTTTGGCAGGGGTTTATGTCGTTTTGGGATGTTCCGCGCTGTTCGCGCTAAATCGAATCTGCAAGCAAGTCAGCAAGAGTCTCTTACCTCAGTTATGTAGGGTTGAATTTTTCTGGGAAAGTCCTGGGATTTTCTCCCAAATAATTGTTAAGCTGAAGACAAAAAAAAGAGCTTACCAACCTAGAATCATTGGTAAGCTTTTTGAGGTTTTTAAAGGGGATAACTAGAGGCAATCCAATTAATTATTGATCGGGTTGTGGGGAATAGTAGAAGTTTTTACCAGTGACGATCGAGCTTGGACAGATAGGCCACTTTTGATAATTTGTTTGAGAATTGGTCGGCCTAATTTGACCGCAGCTGGCAGCACAACCGCACCGATAACAATTGTTCCCAAACCAAAGAGAGCCGTTCGATCTCCTGATTCGTGATCTTCGATAATTTCTTTGAGATGAAAAGTCAGAATCGATTTATCCCAGTGAATAATCGCCATAGGTTTATCTCCTAATAAGGATGAAATTGGGTGTCAGCAGAAGGTAAAACAATAATATGTCCTCCCGTCCGAGAAATCAGACCTTGTTGCTCGAATTCATTGATGAGTCGGGTAATGCTCACTCTGGTCATCCCGACCATTTCGGCTAATTCCCGATGAGTGAAACGGATATCGATACGCTGGCCCGTTTCTGCGGGACGACCGAACTTTTGCGATAATTGAATTAGGGTTTTCAGAAAACGCAGCCTAGGACGATCGCGACGCAGGGAACAGAGCCAATGCTCAGTTTGTTGAACGTGACGACAGAGAGCCGAGGAAAGACTGCTACCCCGTTCAAGAGGAAGACAAGTAGCTTCAACGCTAGTGCAGCACTGCATCTCGTAGGGTTGAATCTGCGATAGGGGACGACCGACCACATCATTTTCTCCCCAATAGCCGAGGATGACGATTTCTCCTTCCTCATCCCACGTCATCACCTTAACCACACCGCGATTGATTAACCAAAGAGCATCCAGACGCGAGGGTAGGGGGTCACGGGGTTGAAATAGACGAGTGACGAGAGCTTCCCGCATAAGTACCACCGCTAGTAGAATTACCTTCTCCTCTAATTATTGCATTATTTTCTCAATAAAATCAACAGGGATTTTCCAGAAAAATTTCCTCGAACTGATGGGACTTACCAAAGATGAGCTTCCTTATACCCCTTATTCAAACCTGTCAACAGCCAAAGACCAAGATTTTACCTCGAAATATCCCCTCGATCGAGACTGCGAATGCTCGCGATTAGCTTTCAAGCAATTGATAATTATTTGCAACTGTGTGATAATGAAGTTATGAGATTTCCCCCGTCACCATGAATAGTCCCCCCGAAAAACTCCTTTACTCCCCCCCCTCTCCTCTGGGGAAAGACGGGAAGTCTATTATCGTCTTCTTTCCCTTGGCATTTCCTGTCAATGTCCAATGTACTCCCCCCTGACGGTGCAGATCGAGTCACCCTAGGATTTAGTTCAGCTTTTGGGTGTGTTGCGTTCTCTCCATTGCTCTAGAGGGGAATTAATTCAATTATTGAAAGATTGCTGGCGCTTAGAAGTTAGCGGTGTCGATCATTAATTAGGGTTTGCTATTGTTTGACTTTTTATTGCTAATCAAAGTGTCGGTGTTTTTGACCCATTTTTTGACTCATGATAGTTTAACTACTGCTTTCGTCGGTCAATGAAAACTAGGAGTTAAATTCGGTTCGGGTAGGAAATCTACTCTAATCCCTAACTTAGCCTAAAAAAGGCAATATTGCCTCAGTTACAGGGATGGGATATTCTTCATGAATTCCTAGAGTTCCTCGTAGTTTTACCGTTTTTACTTGGGGTAAAGTCCCTAAAGCTTCCATTTCTGCTTTCGATTTTGGGGGTGCGTTTTCGGCAATAATTACTAACACTGGCAGCTTTAAACCAGCAAAATAATCGAGAAATTGCTGACGATTAGTCACTGGATCCAGTTTACCCGTTACAAAAGCAGCTGAGGCAAATCTAGCGTGAGGATGTTGAGTAATTTTATGTTTCTGGGCAATTAATTCGGGTGTTAATTTTTCCCCATCTACATAAACATGACGACTAGACATAAAACGCAGGAAAGCAGGAGTGGTATTGAGAAAATATAACCCTTCTCCTAACAGGGGAAAACGCACCATTTCCCGCAAGAAATCACGCATTTTTGGGGCGACTTCCATGGCACACAATGGCCCCAACTAGGTGGGAGCAACTAAGACTAATTTATCTAGTAAATTCGGGTAATTTTTGGCTAAATTTAGGGCATATACCGCCGAATGACCTGCCGCAATGATAATGACTGGTTGCTTAAAAGTGGATTGAACAAAATCAATTAATAATTGTTTAAAAATAGCTGGTTCGTAGTTGAGAACAATCTAAGCTATATACTTGAAATTTTGTCGCTAATATTTTCCCTATCCCTGCCATTTCTCCGCGACTGGAAACGGTACTAAAAGCAGGTAATAATAAAACTGGTGTGCCTTGTCCTTGAATATCGTAAACAATCTCAAAAGTTTGATTTTGCCACTGCCAAGAAAATTTCTGGAGATTAGCTGCTTCTGAAGTGACCACCATAATTATTACCTCATAGTTAACTACATCGATTCTGTCTTTAATCTAACCAAGAATAATTACTTTTACTCGCCATTGTATCATAATCAAGAGCAACTAAATTAATCTTTAATATTTTATTAATCTAAGAAAGATTAATAAGGTACGGTTCTAAACTCCACGCAATTATTACTGGGATTATAGAGAGTGTAAACTGCTTTGTTTAATTCTTTACCAACGCTACCAACCCCAATTAAACGCTTATCTTGAATCGTCAAAGTTTCGCTTGGTTGCCGTTTATCTAAAGTAGTAACAGTGCTAGTTAAATTAGCGGACTGTAAAGAATAATCAAAAACTTTTCCCGCACGACCACAAAATAGATTATTAACTCCCACCCGTTGCAGTCGATCTAAAATTTGCCATGGGGGAGTATCGGGGGTTAATTCTTCACTAACACTGACACTACTGCCATGAATTAATAAACAATCCAACTCGACAAAACCAAAGTCAAGATTTCGTAACCATTGCACCGTTTCTAAAGACACTGCGTCCCAGAGTTGTTTAGTGCTATCAATTCCATGTTTATCGATTAATTCCGTCGGTTCTCCTGTTGCTCCTAAACTGTGTAAAATTAGACATTGTTCTTCCCACCATCCCCGACAAACCTGCGGATATAAGTTATTTTTAGTGGGATAACGTATTTGTTCTACCAGCATTTCACTATCGGGATTAACACCGATAAAATCTCCTAGAATATATAAATTTTCTACAGTAACTGACCGTTGCTGAATATCTTCCAAGACCGCTTGATAGGCTGGTAAATTACCTTGAATACCGCTTAAAATCGCCCACATAATTTCTTGATTTATCACAAATTAACGTTCGCAAACATGAGTCGGATCATCGGCTTTTTCCGCATATTCTAGACCCTTAGCCAATCGCCAAGCGAAAATAGGAGGTAAACCCGATGCTAAAATAGCCTGACAGGTTTCTTGATAGTTATAGGCCACTTCTCGCAGTTGTACCGCTGCCGTTTCTCGATCGTAAATCACATAGGTGGCATTTGGACGACCGTGACGCGGTTCTCCCACCGATCCCACGTTGATGATACGCTTGACCGGTGTGGTAAATTGCCGCGACTGTTCCCCATCGGGTTGATACACTTTTATTTGCAAGCTTCCCGCGTCGAGAGTGCGAATGTAGGGGATGTGGGTATGTCCACAGAATAAAACCTCTGTATCTACCGATAAAACCCGTTCTAAAGCCGTAAAAGCGTCCATTTCGGCTAAAAGGTACTCATGGTTACTTTGGGGACTACCATGGACAAAACAGAGGTGATCTAGCTTAAAAATTTCGGGCAGTTTTGACAAATAATTACGGTTTTCTGGGGTGATTATTTGATTTGTCCACTCATGAGCTAATCTACCCCGTTTTTCTGCTAAAAGCGACGGATAACTGCACTCACAGGCATTTAATCCCTCAACGATATCCTCATCCCAACACCCTTGTACTGTAGTAATCCCCAGTTGACGGATTTTTTCCACCACTTGGTTAGGATGGGGTCCATACCCAACTAAATCCCCTAAACAGTAGATTTCTTGACAACCCTGTTGGTCTAAATCTTGCAAAACAGCATTAAAAGCGGGCATATTGCCATGAATACAGGATAAAACGGCTATTTTCATCAGATTAACTCCATTTCTGGCTCTAAAGATTCTTGAAATTGTTGTTGATAATACAAAAGTGCCTCATCGGACAGACAACAATCACTAAGGGTATCGGCAATTATCGCTTTATCGAGATTTCGACCGACGATTTCAATCCCACTAAAGCGATTCGGTCTCCCATCGAGATTTAAGGGGAAATTTAAGCTTTGAAAGTCTTTTTCTGGCCATTCATCCATAAATTCCCCATAAATACACTGACCATCGATGATATCGAAGATACTTTTGACCCGCAGCACTTCCCCATAGGCTCCTTGGGTTAATTCTGTCCAAAAAGTGGTTAAACTGGAAAAATCGAGGACTTCTCCCGTTAAAACGGCTCGATAAATCTGTATTTCTCGTTTTTTTAACCATTGATCGCCTTTTATTGTTGTTTTGACGGGACTGAAGACAATTTCATCGACGGGCACTTGTCCTTCGGGGATTTCTTCTTCTGGAGACGTAATCGCTACCCGATGACAATTGAGGGGTTTTAGAAAGCTTTCGAGGGATTGCGTGTCTAAATGCCATGGTACTTCCATATAGACCGTGTTTTCCATGGATAAACTGCTCAAAAGGTCTTCTTCTTCCCTAGAAACACAGGACAACTGGGGAAACTCACTCTGTAAAGTGAGGCGATCAATGGGAAAAGTTTCCGTCTGGGGACTAAAATATAGGCTTGGCTGCGTCTGTTTGGCGATTTGTTCGCGAATCCAATGGGTTTTTCCCGCAGCTATACCCCCCGTCACCACGATAATCATTCTGCTCCTTCTCTACTGTGGTAATGATAATCATTCTAGCATAAGTTAGATTGGGGCAAGTAATCTTCCTTAACCAATCCTCTCGACTTAGTAAGGTTATTTTGGGAAAAATTGGCGGTTTCTTGGGATATTAATCATGGTTATGGCTCTTTTCTCTAGGATACCATTGGGTTTGTCCATCGGGTAAATCAACCAAGGTAATTCCCCTCGTTTTTAATTGTTCCCTTAATCGATCGCCGCTTCCGTAAAGTGCAAGGGTTTGCGATAATGAACTTGGAGAACAAAGAGATGTAAAACCATTGGATCGAGGGTTCGTTAAATTTTAAAGTTTTTATCCATAAATTATTAGAGTTCTTGCATAATTAATTTTTGAGAGTTCAAAAACGGCAAAAATAAGGATTAAATGGCATAAAATCTGTAAATAGACCATTTAATTGATTATTATTCATTCTTAATTCTCCTGACTACTGACTACTGGCTCCTGACTCCTAACCCTAACAACGATTTTTGATTTCTGCAAGAGGTCTATTCATAGTTTGTCCTTTTTAATTTTTTGAGAACTAGCCAAGCATTCGTTTAGTTGTGTCACGATTTCCTCTTTATTTAAATTTCTGCCGATAAAAACTAACTGATTCTTAGGAGATGTATCCCATTCTACCGCTTGCAGATCGTAACGAAGACCGCTCAATTGAAAAATATGTTTTAAATCGCTTTGTTGAAACCAGAGAATTCCTTTAGCTCGAAAAACATTTATCGGCATTTTTTTCGTAATAAAAGGCTCAAATTTATCTAGATTAAATGGTTTATCGCTAACAAAGGAGACAAAATTAAAGTCTTCAGGAGATTGATTATCACTGGAGCTTTGGCGATTTTTTTGAAAGTCTCTAAA
The DNA here is from genome assembly GCF_020247025.1 of Microcystis sp. M109S1. Classification (NCBI taxonomy): domain Bacteria; kingdom Bacillati; phylum Cyanobacteriota; class Cyanophyceae; order Chroococcales; family Microcystaceae; genus Microcystis; species Microcystis sp. M109S1. The sequence goes on along the minus strand of NZ_JADBRW010000319.1, from coordinate 17,240 downwards.
TTGGTTTTTATACAATTCTTCTTTAGTTAAACCTAAATCTAATAGTAAACCCAAAGCAACCTTACCGTATTGACTTTGTAACAATCTTACCCCTTCTTTTTCTCGACGAATAAACTTTTCTAAATTATCTAATTTGTTTTGATTAACCCGATCTATTTTATTGAGAATTACCACGTCACCATAACGAATTTGACTAAGGGCAATGTTACTATCAAAATGATCCGCAGTAAAGGTTTCAGAATCCACGAGGGTAATAATAGAATCTAAGCGAGTCAAATATTTTAACTCCGTGGCCAAGAAAGTGAGGATAATTGGCAAAGGATCGGCTAATCCTGTGGTTTCAATAATTAGATAGTCCACAGGAATTTCTTTTTCTAAGACCTGATAGACTGTCTCAATTAAACTATCATTAATCGTACAACAAATACAGCCATTACTCAATTCTACCATATCTTCATCGATGGAAACAAGCAATTGAGAATCAATATTAATATCCCCAAACTCATTGACTAATACTGCAACTTTTAACCCTTCTTTATTGTCAAGAATATGATTTAGTAAGGTGGTTTTTCCACTCCCTAAAAAACCAGTAATGATCGTGACAGGCATTCCCGATTTAGGCAAGCAAGGGAGAGAATCGGAGAGAGTAATTATCAAAGAACTCATGGCAGCTAACCCACTTGTAAGTTAATTAATTGGCAGAAAATAGGCTTTTCTCAACCCTGTTAAATTCGCCGTGAAGGGATCAATCTCCACTAATTGATCATTGAAAACAAATACAGGGATTTGCTGGTTTATACAAAAGCTTCAGAAATTAGTTTTAGATAGGATCGCTGTTTGCATTTTTCCTAATAAATCTGCCAGTGTCATCGAACCTAAATCACCCCCTTGTCGAGTGCGAATGCTTAGAGTTTTACTGCTAACTTCTCGTTTTCCAATCACAGCTAATACAGGAATTTTTTCTAGTTCTCCCGTACGAATTTGTTTACCTAAACGCTCACCAGTTTTATCGATTTCCACTCGATAACCAGCTTGTTTTAACTGCATTGCCACCCCTAAAGCATAATGCTGCTGTTCATCACTAACGGGTAATAAACGGACTTGAATAGGTGCTAACCAGAGAGGAAAATCTCCCGCATAATTCTCGATTAAAATACCAAAAAATCTTTCCAAAGAGCCAAAAATAGCCCGATGAATCATAATCGGTCTTTCCCGAGTACCATCCCTAGCGACATACTGCATATCAAAGCGTTCTGGCAAGTTAAAATCGACCTGAATCGTGGAACATTGCCACATTCTACCGATCGCATCTTGAATTTTTATATCAATTTTGGGACCATAAAAAGCCCCACCGCCTCGATCTTCAATATAATCCCACTTTTTAGCATTTAAGGCCTCAATTAGAGCCGCCGTTGCCAATTCCCAAACACTATCACTACCCACGGATTTACTGGGACGAGTCGATAAATTTACCTGATAATTAGTAAAGCCAAAATCGGAGAGAATTTTCTCGGTTAAGTTCAAAACTCCTAGAATCTCTGCGGCAATTTGTTCGGGTAAACAGAAAATATGAGCATCATCTTGGGTAAAACCTCTTACCCGCATTAATCCATGTAAAACCCCCGATCGCTCGTAACGATAAACTGTTCCTAATTCCGCCCATCTTAGGGGAAATTCTCGATAGGAATGCAGGTCATTTTGATAGGTTAAAACATGAAAAGGACAATTCATCGGCTTAATTTGATAGCTTTGCTGTTCTAACTCGATCGCCTCAAACATATTGTCGCGATAAAAGTCCCAATGTCCGGAAGTTTTCCACAGCTCTAAATTAGCCAGATGGGGAGTATAAAGAAATTGATAACCCGCTTCTAAATGAGCTTGGCGCCAATAATCTTCGATTAAATAACGCATTGTTGCACCCCGGGGATGCCAAAAAACTAAGCCGCCACCCGCATCTTCTTGGATGCTAAATAATTTTAATTGTTGTCCCAATTTGCGATGATCTCGTCGCTGCGCTTCTTCTTTTTGTTGGAGATAATTTTGTAATTCTGCGGGGGTTTGCCAAGCTGTGCCGTAAATTCGCTGTAATTGCGGCTGTTTTTCATCTCCTTGCCAATAAGCACCCGCTACACTCTCCAAGGCGAAAGCATCTGGGTTAATTTCCCCCGTCGAGTTGAGATGGGGTCCCGCGCACAGATCCCACCAAAATTCTTCTGGGGGAGAAACAAACCCATCAATTAACGAGGGTTCTCGATCGCTCCGTCCTGCGTCCGGACTACCGATAAAATAACGGGTAATGGTTTCTTCTGGGGGAATTCTCTCTAAAATTAACTTTTTGTAGGGTTGATTAAGGCGTTCAATTTCTGCCGTAATTTCGCTTCTTTCCAGCACTTCTCGGATAATTGGCCGGTTTTTCCCGATAATTCGCCCCATTTCTGCCGCTATTTTCTCCAAATCTTCGGGGGTAAAGGGTGTCGGGCGATCGAAATCGTAGTAGAATCCCGTTTCTGTCCAGGGACCAATAGCGACTTTGGTTTCAGGAAAGAGAGTTTGTACGGCCATTGCTAAGATATGGGCGCAAGTATGGCGTATTTTTACGATTTTTTGCGAATCTTCTTCGATAACGGGGCTTTCTGTCAGAGGATGCCTAATTTGATTGACCATTGCTAGTTAAAATGATAATGATTATCATCTTAGCAGAGCAGGGCTGATGTCTGAGAGAAAAATGCACTCAACATCTATAAGCTATGTATATTAAGGGTTGAGTTCGTAATCATTCCCCTTATTTTTCAGACTGACTATACTCTGCTTAGATGTACTCCATAGCCAGCAAAAAGTGGCTCTCCTAGACTGGTTATAGCAAATGAGTAGTTTAAATGAGCCTAACTCCTTAAACAGTAGAGAATCCAACAAAATAAAAAGCTTTTTTATTAAAATTGCTTTTTTGAATTCCTAGTAAACTTTGCTACACAAGTCTCACAGTAATTATTGTGCTAATATATCATAACTACTCTAGAAGAGCCATGATTTATAATCGGCCAAGTGCTTATATTCATGACCCCGATTATCGCGTGGAACAGGAGGTGGTTGGGGTTGTCCTCGTTCATCTGGTGGAACAAACCGAGGTTGTTTAGCTTGACAAATTCTTAACTCAGCCCAATTTTCTAGACTTCTATTTTCTGTAAAATGTTCAAACTCATGTAGTGAATGAATAACAGGCGGCATTGTCAGACTTAATTCCGAACAATAATTAGTTTCCTCGATCATAAATTCAAATATTTGAGAAGCTGTTATTGCATCATAAAAGGAGAGAACCAAAGGAATAACAGGCTTATCTTTCAAATTATACGCTCGAACGGTTGCCGAAATTTGTTCTGTGGCTTCGTGAAATCTCATATAAAAATTGGCTAGTCCTTCAGGATGAAAACAGGCGCTAGTGTCAGCAGACATTAGCGAATTCTTGCATTCGATAATAATATAGGCATTAGGAAGGCATATCAAAAAGTCTGCTCGTTTTCCCGCTTTATTGATCGAGTCTGTTTCGTCAACAGGAATTCTTTCAAAAGATGTCGGAGCAATCTGGGGCAAAAAAACTGCTTCCAGATATGTTTCCACCGCATCACTTAAAATACCATCTCGTTTTTTTCGATTCTCTTCGTAGGGCGTAAGAATATTTGTGTTAATCTGGTTCCAGCAGGATTCAGACAAAGAAAAAGGATCGGGAAGACAGTATTTTTGTTTGCCAAGATATATAAATGGAATATCTAAAAAATAATTATAAAAGAATGGTTGATAAGGTTCTGATACTGTTTCTATACTTCGCTCAACTTTTGTCCAAAAACATTGAGAACCTTTTTTTGTAGATAGATTAAAAGGCAAGCTATTGAGTGAAATAAATTTTTCAAGATTCTCTTGAGTAATTCCCTGATCTTCGAGTTCTTTATCTATACTTATAGTCCGAGAAAAGTCGATAAGACCCCATTGCTCTCCATTGCTCATTCCCCATCCAATCGCCGACATAAATTGATTAAAGTAAACCTGGGTTGATAATCCCGCTCGCTGATAAAAAAGCTCAAGAATAAGAGGGTGTGATTGATGAATAATCTCCAATAATTTAATCGTGCGCTGAATACGAGCTATTGGTTTTCCAAATCCCGAATTTTGAAAAGCCGCCGAACGCTGACAGAAGAGTCCTGACGAATGGCGGCGCACTTTCTCTTTTGTGATAAAATCACTAGGCTTGATCGTCCAGTTACGAACTTTGTTTATATGATTTTTCTCGTATTTTGCAATGTTATTTACGATTTCTTCCGATTCTTTTTCCAACAGATTTTTGTCTGAAATTGTATGGTTCGGCCAACCAAAATAAACTTGAATCAAAGAATAGAATTCTTCTGGAATTATTTCTTGATCACGATGTATGTTTCCCGCACTAGCAAGAAGGATCAATCGAATCACATAATTTCGTGATGCGTTACTTTTTACCCATTCATAAGGACTACTCTTCCAGCTTTCCCACTCGCGCCAACAAATACTTGCTCCCATTTTTAAAATTGAATGAGAGTTATATCGACGAAGATAGTCTTTTAATTCTGTTATGTTCGAGAAGTTCATGAGAACGGGACGCGCGAGTTACCTAGTCTAATTGTAGTACATCGCTCCGGGACGATCGATCCCCCGAAAAGTGTCCATTCTAACCCTAACGAATTGGGTCTAGAATGCTATTGTAGTGATTTCAAATAAGTCCGATACACTCTCGATCGATAAAACCCTTATTCTATCTGGCATTGATATTCCCAATCTTAATTGAAATGACTATATCTCGAAAATTTACCGAGACAAGTCCAACTTAGACCAATCCTCGACTTCCAACGTGTTTCTCGCTCAAAATCCCGACAATCGATCGCCTCTTCCGAAAAGGCACGCATTGGATGGACCGCACATTTCAAGCGATAATCCCCAGTACAAAAAACACAGCGACTACAGGGAATCCGATGCAGCTTTCGCAGTCGTCCCCGCGCTTCGGCAATGGCAAGAAAAAGGGCAGTAAAAAAGAATAAGAGAACGAGCCAGATAGCGATCGGACAAAAGAGCGGTATTAGCCTTAACATAAATCTCGATTTTTGTCAATTAAGAAATAATTACAGTTTGCTCAGAAAGAAATTCCTGTCGGATTAGAGATCGCCAGAAACTAAAAATCTCTTGACTGACGCTGTAGGGGTGGGAATAGTGGAAAAAATAACGCCCTTTGTGACAACTCCAAATGCGATCGCCTGACTTTAACCAGGGTTGCCATCCCTGCAATAAATGCCGATCAATTACCGTATCGATATCTCCCCCACAGACTAACAGGGGTACGGGAACTGTCCCCGGGGGGAAATGGGCATTCTGATAGAGATTATGGGGAGAAAGGGACAATAATAAATCCTCTTCCAAGAGATAGCGATATTCTTGGGTTAAAGCGCAGGATTGATGACCAAAAAGATTGTGAACCGATTGATTGAGCAGAGTTTGACGAGAACAAGGCAGTAATTTTGATAGCACATAATAATGAGCTTGCCAATCGATCGCCGGATAGACTCCCACAGAGAGCAAAGTTAAGGATTTTACCCTTTCTGGATAACGACGCGCGTACAGTAATCCTACTAATCCCCCCGTGCCGTGGCCGACTAAATGCAGCGGTCGATCGCATTGTTTCAGGTAATCTTGTAGTAATACCAAGGCAATATCAAGAGAAGCTGGCTCATCAAGAGATTGACAGTATTGCCAATCAGCGATCGCAACTTCCCGGGCTAAAAAATCCAACACCGGGCGATCGAAACGGCGAAAACTGGGGTTAACATTAATCCAAACTGCATCAGGTAATCGAGACATAATAATCAAGGAGATAGGGAATGGGGAGATGGGGGATAGGGGATGGGGAGATGGGGAAGTGGGGAGATGGGGAGATGGGAGAAAAAAGCTGTCTCCTGTCTCCTGTCTCCTGATGGCCAACTAAACGCCAAATTCGCGCTTAAGTCCTGCGACCCAAGTTTTGATCCGTTGTTCAGTTAAATCGGATTGGTTGTCTTCATCCAGGGCTAAACCGACAAATTTGCCATTTTTTAAGGCTTTTGACTCGTTAAAATCGTAACCGTCTGTGGGCCAGTAACCGACGGTTTTACCCCCTAGGGAGGCGATTTTTTCTTCCAGTATCCCCAGGGCATCCTGAAAGTTGTCCGAGTAACCGATTTGATCCCCCATCCCGAAATAAGCGACCTTTTTGGAGACGAAATCAATGTCATCCAATTCATCGTAAAAACCCTCCCAATCGCTTTGTAATTCGCCGATATTCCAGGTGGGACAACCGATAATCAGGGCATCGTAGGGGGCAAAATCCTCGGTAGATGCGGAGGAGATATCGTGTAATTCTACAATTGCCTCACCTCCAAATTCTTTCTGAATCATTTCCGCCACCGTTTCGGTTTTGCCGGTTTGCGTGCCAAAAAATAAGCCAATTTTTGCCATAAAATTTGTCCTTGTTGCGAAATAAGTGAGTTTAACTCTTAATTATCCTTGATAGGGAATAAAGCCCCTGATTACAGTTTTCTCCCTCTGAAACTGGCATTTCCTGCCGGCAAGAACTACAGTACCAATAAGAGCGAGAGCGTCCAATGTGATGCAGCAATTTGGTGTTACAACAGGCACAGTAAGGCATAAGGGACAGTTAGAAAGATTGATCAGCGGGGAAAATTCGGAAAATAGATAATTTATCCTAATCTTCCCCAAAAAACTAAGCTTCTATCGCATTTAAGGCTTTTTCTACTCGTTTAAAGTCAAAACCCATCGCGCGTAAAGCGTGCCAGAGATGACCTTGTAAAAAGAAGAAAGCGAGGAAAAAGTGGGCATTAGCTAACCAACAGCGCGCCGTATGCACTCCAAAGGGCAATTTCACCGTGTCGGCAAAGTAGGGAGCAATTCCTAACTTCACTTCTAAAACTGGCCCGTAAAATTCGACTGGATAAGCGAGGGTATTTACCCCACAGAAATAGGCGGCCACGAAACCAGCTAGGGCAATTCCGCCCAAAGAGTAGGATAAAATGGCTTCTCCAGAGAAAATCAGCACATTTCTCGCCCATTTGAGCGGGGGAACGATAATATGCCAGATACCGCCCCCAATTAACATTAAACCGACGTAGATATGACCACCGACTAAATCTTCGAGATTGTCCACAGTAGCGAAGTGGGTTTGATAGCCATAGATAACCCAAGGATCGAGGGTTGGTTCACTAACGACTCGGACAGCGCCGATAGTTGCGTCGTATAATCCCCCCCAGTACATAGCTTTGGCCACTAATAATAATGCAGCTATACCTAAAAAGAGCAGGTGATGACCGAGAATCACTCCTAATTGTCGGGGTTCACTCCAATCGAAATGGAATTTTTTCGCCAGTCCAGAGGAATCTTTTAGGTTTTCTGGGACTCTTAACAGGTGAAATAAGGCTCCTGCTCCCAAAACTGCCGAAGAAATTAGATGAATTGAGCCAATCACGAAAAAGGGATAGATATCGATGATTTGCCCCTTTTCTCCGACTCCAAAGCCTAAAGTGGCCAGGTGCGGCAGTAAAATTAAGCCCTGTTCTGCCATGGCTATATCGGGGCGATACTGGGAAATTTCAAATAAGGTGAAGGCTCCTGCCCAAAAAGCGATTAAAGCAGCTTGGGCAACGTGGGCAACGATAAATAAGCCTGATTTATCGGCAAAACGGGCATTTCCTGCCCACCAGTCGTACTCGATCTGAGGATTATCGTAGGTCTGCATGGCATCTTTTAACGAAAATAGAACCAAGCTTATTGATAATAATATGCAATAAGCTTTAAGTCTTAGTCTAAAATAATTCTCAATAAAGTCAAGTTAAGAATTGTTACAATTGCTCGGTATCGTTTGATACATCAGTATTTTTAGCCTGGTCAGCCTTTGAAAATCAAGGCTTTTCAGCATTAATCCTGGATCGCAGCTAGAGTAATCGCCTGAGACAATTGAGAATAATTATTAATTAGTTTTGAACGAGGACTAGAGGATAATTAGCTTGTCATCACTTAAACAAGCCTATAATTAGGCATTAAAGAGCATATTTAAGCTTATTTATGCTCTTTATTTCATTTTTAACCTGAAATCTCTTTTTTATTCGATAAAATACCCGCCGGTGCCCCTCGCCTCCCTGTCGGTTGTGGTAAGCTGTACTGAATTTAAACTGCGTCAGAGTCTCTGAGCGCCCATTTATAGGGATTGCCGTCTCTGGAGGTTCCTTTCTCTCCCCTCCCCAGTTCTGAAAAGATATTTAATAGAGCCGTAGATTAATAACATTGCCGTTAAAGTCATGGCCATAATTAGGGGGGCGATTTTGGCTAACCAGAAAGCCACGAAGATTATCCCGATTCCGTCAGCGAGTAATATGGGTAAACGTGGCACTATGCCATGGTCAATAATTTTTTCCGTGCTTGGCTGCAGTTGAATCTTGGCTAAACAATGGAACCAAATTTGACTAACTAAAACTATTAGGGCCCCCCATCCTATCCAGAGGGCAGCCACATAAAAGCCCGATAATTCTAAAACAATTGTACTAATTGTGACGATAAAAAAGCGATCGAGGCGAGGATCGCTGGTTTTTTGCTGAAATTGGGCAATTTCTCCCAGATCTACTGCGGCCATGCGGGCCTGTTCAAGACAGATCCCCAGGGTACCTAGGGCAAGAATGGCAGCGGATAGGTTTTCCGGTGAGAAGATTTGGGAGATTATGCCTAAACTAGCCGGAAAAAACAGTAAAAAAAGGATCGTTCGTCTCATCTATTCGGGGTGGGGTCGGATTAAGATCAGAAATGCCCTTGACTTGATCATTTCTGTAATGTCTTGTTTGCCTCCTTTTCAAAATGCTCTCCTTCTCACCCAAGCTTTAACCCATCGTTCCTATGTCAATGAACAGTCCGAATTGACGGAAAATAACGAGCGCCTAGAATTTTTGGGCGATGCGATTTTAGCTTTTTTGGTGGGCGAACTATTGTATCAAAAATATCCCGCCATGAACGAGGCAGAATTAACCCGTTTGCGGTCAAATTTGGTCAAAGAAGAACAATTAGCGCAATTGGGCCTTGAAATCGGCCTAGGGGAGTTAATGCGTTTGGGGAAGGGGGCAATTAAAGATCGGGGGCGATCGAATCCTACCCTATTAGCGGACACTTTTGAAGCGATAATTGGGGCTTATTATCTAGATTCGGGGTTAAATGCGGTTAAAAACTATCTGCACCAACTTTTTATCCCTGTAGCCTCTCATTTAGTCTCTCAACAATCGGAATCGCCATCTTTTATCGATGCCAAAAATCTCTTTCAACAGTGGGCGCTGGCCAATTTCGCCTCTAATCCAGAATATGCGATCATTGATGTTACAGGACCGCCCCACGCTAGGGAATTTACTGCCGAAGTGCGGGTTAATCATCTTCTCTATGGTACAGGTAAAGGTAAACGGAAACAGGATGCCACCAAAGCGGCTGCCGAAGATGCCTTAAAGCGCTGTCAATTGCAAGGGTAAATAGGGCCAACCCTACTTACTTTAGAGGCCACCAATTAACTTTATCTCTGGTGGCACTGTACACTTCTTTTAAACCCTCGGCATCCAGTACCCGAATTAAATCCCCCGTTGATTCTGAGGCAATTAATCCCACGGTTTGCAATCCTTTTAATACCTGTTCGACGGTACGTTGATTGAGTTGACAAGCGCGAGCAATCACATCGACGGATAAATCAAAAGTATAGATATTTTCGGCACTCGGTTGACTGCCTAATTCTCTTTCTTGATAGATTAAAGCTCTGAGTAAAGTGGCTACAGCTTGGGGTGGATAGCTACTGCAATTAAGCAAATGATACTCGAATTTTTGCTGTAATTCAAATAAAAAACAGTACCGTTGACGAAAACTTTCGTTATCGTTGTAAATCTTTTCTAGTGCCGATAAGGGAATTTTCAGGACGTGGGTAGTTTTATAGGATTCCACCAAACAGGGAAAGGCGCGACTGGCTAAACCATAACTAAAGGGTAAACTCCTCATACCAAAACAGCCGCCGGGGTAGGTAATGGCAATAATCCGGTCGAGGGGAGTGCTGCGGACGACGATTACACCCTCATCCAAAATCACATACAAAACATCTAGAAATTCATCGGGGAGAAAAGCCGTATAGACGGGACGATTGGAAAATAGCGTCTCTAACTTGAGATTGTCGGCATCGAGATACTGACTTAACCAAGCTTCCTCTAGTCCGCGAAAGAGAAAACTCTGGTTAATCAGTTGTTGTAGGAGGGGTGTTTTTTTGGCCTTGACGCTCTTGCCCATAGTCTCAAACCTAGATGTAGCACTGATTCCATCTTCTCACAGTTTCCCTTGTTATCACCTTATTCCCAATTTGTTTTATAAATGTATTGAAATTTTCTTTCCTGTGCTGTAGGATTAAAACACGCCTGAAAACAGATACAACCTCAGAGTAAATCTTAGGAGCGCCCCCGATGCAGTCATCCCAGTCTTGTTTATCCCTACTCGTGGCAACTGTCCTGACGGGGGGAACGCTGGCATCTTGCACCCCATCCCCCACCAATAGCGGCAATGACAGCCAAAAACCCGTGACTGTGACACTTGTTTCCTATGCTGTCACCCAAAGTGCCTACGAAAAAATCATTCCCAAATTTGTCGAGGAATGGCAACAAAAAACGGGGCAAAAGGTAACTTTTGAACAGAGTTATGGTGGTTCCGGTTCCCAAACTCGTGCCGTTATCGATGGTTTAGAAGCGGATGTGGTGGCTTTAGCTTTAGCTTTGGATACCAAGAAAATTGAGCAAGCGGGATTAATTCAACCCGGTTGGGAAAAAGAAGCACCGAATGACTCTATTGTTCATAAGTCTGTGGTGGCTTTTGTTCCTCGTGATGCCAATATTAAAATTAATAAATGGTCAGATTTAGCCAAGGATAATATTAAAGTTATTACCGCTAATCCCAAAACTTCTGGCGGAGCGCGCTGGAATTTTCTCGCTCTCTGGGGTTCGGTGACGCAAGCGGGAGGCAGTGAACAAGCGGCGCAAACTTTTGTCGAAAAAGTGTTTAAAAATGCGCCAGTTTTACCTAGAGATGCTCGCGAATCTAGTGATGTATTTTTTAAACAAGGCCAGGGAAATGTGCTAATTAATTACGAAAATGAGATGATTCTCGCTAACCAAAAAGGTGAGAAGTTAGCTTACACTGTTCCCACCGATTACAACATTTCTATTGATAATCCCGTGGCGGTTGTTGATGCCAATGTGGATAAAAAAGGTACGAGAAAAGTGGCCGAGGCTTTTGTGCAGTTTTTATTTACTCCCGCAGCCCAAAGAGAATTTGCTCAGGTGGGGTTTCGTCCCGTTGAACCGACGGTATTTAAAGAGTTTGAGAGTAAATTTCCTCAGATAAAAAATCTCTTTACCGTGCAGGATTTAGGCGGTTGGGATAAGGTACAAAAGCAATTCTTTGATGAAGGAGCCTTGTTCGATAAAATTCTGACTAAAGCTGGTAAATCCTAAGGAGAAAAACCATGGATAATCAACCTCAATGGCAAACTATTAATCATCCCCAAAGTGACTTACATCTCGATCAATCAGGACTCGATCGCCCCACGTCCCGAAGAATAAAAATTCGGATTCCTAAACAATATATTAACGAGCCAATTATAGCACGTTTAGGGTCTTTTCCTGGTCTAAAAGTGAATATATTTTCCGCTTTGTTAGCTGCAAATAATAATCAAGATGGCTGGTTCGATCTACAACTACAAGGCAACTCCCAAGGGATAGAAAATGCCCTTTCCTATCTGGCAGATTTAGATGTAGAAGTTTGGTATGATTCAGCACAAGTTCTTGAAGAAGCGGACAATTGGTAATCTCTAGCAATAATTAACAATGGCTAACCCACAATTATCTTTATCTCCCAGCCAACCCCACAAAAAAGTTTCTATTCCTTGGGTAATTACCATTAGTTATCTAGTGGTTTTGTTGGTTTTACCGGCAGCGGCACTATTTGCTAAATCCCTAACTCTTGGTTTTGCCGAATTTTGGCGCATTGCCACTTTACCGATTTCTTTATCCGCTTACCAAGTCACTTTTTTGACTTCCTTAATCGCTGGATTAATTGACGGAGTTTTTGGCACTATTATCGCTTGGGTATTGGTGCGTTATCGATTCCCGGGTAAAAAAATTGTCGATGCTTGTGTGGATTTGCCCTTTGCTTTACCCACTTCTGTTGCTGGTTTAGTCCTAGCCACAGTTTACAGTGATAACGGTTGGCTCGGTCAATTTTTTGCCCCCTTTGGCATTAAGATATCCTTTACCATTTTAGGGGTTTTTGTGGCGATGTTATTTATCGCTTTACCCTTCATTGTCCGCACCTTACAGCCAGTTTTACAGGAAATGGAAAAAGAGGTAGAAGAAGCGGCTTTATCCCTCGGTGCTTCCTCTTGGCAAATCTTTTGGCGAGTTATTTTTCCCACAATACTACCCGCTATTTTAACAGGAGTTGCCCTCGGTTTTGCCAGAGCGATCGGTGAATATGGTTCCGTAGTTATTATCTCCTCTAATATTCCCTTTAAGGATTTAATTGCCCCGGTTTTAATCTTCCAAAGACTAGAGGAATATGATTACACGGGGGCAACAGTAATCGGCATGGTTTTATTACTGGTTTCTTTGTTCATGTTAGTAGTAATTAATTTCCTGCAGCAATGGGGGCAAAAATACAGAGTTAAGTAACAATTATTATCATTTAATGAGAGACAGAGTAAAAATGCAGAATCCAAAAGTATTAACTAAACCGAAAGAATGGGATTACAAACCCCTACTAATTATCATCGCCCTTGTTTATCTGGCACTATTATTATTTATTCCGGCGGCGGCAGTATTTTACTATGCTTTTCGCAATGGATTCCAAGCTTTTTTAGAAGCGGCGGGAACTTCTGACTTTATCGAAGCCGTGAAATTAACAGTAATTATTGCCCTAATTACTGTACCTTTAAACACAATTTTTGGACTTTGTGCAGCCTGGGTAATTGCTCGCAATCAATTTCGTGGCAAAACTTTATTAATTAGTTTAATTGACTTACCTTTTGCCGTTTCTCCCGTGGTAGCCGGTTTAATGATTGTACTGCTCTATGGGCGCAATGGTTGGTTAGGTTCTTTCCTAGAATTTTTCGATATAAAAATACTTTTTGCTTTACCCGGAATGGTATTAGCAACTATATTTGTTACTATGCCTTTTGTCGCTAGAGAAGTTATCCCAGTCTTAGAAGAAATTGGCTTAGAACAAGAGGAAGCGGGGCGCACTTTAGGGGCAAGTGATTGGCAGATTTTCTGGCGCATAACTTTACCCAATATTCGTTGGGGATTGATGTACGGAGTGCTGTTAACTAATGCCCGGGCGATGGGAGAATTTGGGGCGGTTTCTGTGGTTTCTGGCAGTATTTTAGGTAGAACTGCCACCCTGCCAATTTTCGTAGAACAGGCTTATAAAAATTATCTCACTCCTGCCGCTTTTAGTGCGGCGGCTATTCTCGCCTTACTAGCGGGAGTTACTTTAATTATCAAAGAAATTCTCGAACGTAAAACCGCCCACAAAATTCACACTACCTAACTACAAAAAACCTAAAAACATGAGCGGGCGTTGGGTTTCATGCTTCAACCCAACCTACGTTCATCTTATATTTAATTCCACCCACCTACTTACTTAACTACAATTAACCTAAAAATATGAGTATTACTATCCACCAAGTTTCCAAACGTTTCGGCAATTTTCAAGCTTTAGATAATATCAGTTTAACCATTCCTGAAGGTAAATTAGTTGCTCTCCTCGGACCATCGGGATCGGGAAAATCCACCTTATTACGTTCAATTGCCGGATTAGAAAGTCCCGACAGTGGCGCGATTATCATTAACGGACAAGATACCACCCATGTGGATCCTAGACGGAGAAATATCGGCTTTGTTTTTCAACATTATGCCCTATTTAAACATTTAACTGTCCGTCAAAATATTGCTTTTGGTCTAGAAATTCGCCAGCAAAAATCGCAAGTAATTAAGAAAAGAGTTGAGGAATTATTAGAATTAATTCAATTACAAGGATTAGGCGATCGCTATCCCGCCCAATTATCGGGAGGACAACGGCAGCGAGTAGCTTTAGCCCGCGCTTTAGCCATTCAACCGAATGTATTATTATTAGATGAACCCTTTGGAGCTTTAGATGCAAAAGTCAGAAAAGAATTAAGGGTATGGCTGAGAAATTTACATAAAGAAGTTCACGTTACCAGTGTTTTTGTTACCCACGATCAAGAGGAAGCAATGGAAGTAGCCGATACGATTGTCGTGATGAATCATGGTAAAATTGAACAGGTGGGTTCTCCCGCCGAAATTTACGATCATCCGGCCACACCTTTTGTGATGCAATTTATTGGGGAAGTGAATATCTTACCTAATCTAGCGGGATTAGGAAATGGGCATCATCAGGGTCATAATTCCACCGTTTTTATCCGTCCCCACGACCTGGAAATTATGCCCGAACAAGATGGGTTGAATAGTTGGGCAGTGGTAAAAAGAGTTATTCATTTAGGCTGGGAAATACAAGTAGAATTAATGTTAGCCGATGGGGAAATGGTGGTGGCTTATCTCAATCGTGAGGAGTACAAGCAATTACAGTTACAACCAGAACAAACGGTACATTTAAAACCGAGAAAAGCCACTTTGTTGACGGATTTTGATCGGCAATCTCAAGCGTTAGATCACTCGATTTAACTTTCTTAACAGTAATCAGGCATAAATTCCCCGATTTCCCGACAATTTCTCAGTTGTTGTGCATTTAAACTCGGTATTTTGTATTTTAGTACAAATGCCTGAACTATTTCTCCCTGTTAGACTCGGCCCGACAATGCTCACCGAGACGAGTCGAGGTGCAGCCGAAGTCTAACGGCAAGCTTTCTCCTATGCAGTCTTAACCAGTAATTTAGATGCGCGAGCAGCTTAGATGATTGGGAAGAGAGAGGAGAAATGCTAATCCTATCAGCCCTGGAATTTGGTATTATAGGTAAAACTTGTCTTTTTCTGAGAACTAAAGAAATTACCGCTTTTTTCAAATTGATGAGGTATGAACTCTCCTGCCTAAACCTAGTTTTTTTTACTTCATTAAATTAGAATTGCCATAACTGCTAATCACAGGAAAGACAAGCTAAAAGCAAGAGAGAGCAACAATCAATGTCTAAAAACTCTATACCTCGAATCGAAAATCTGCGCGTGCAAAATTACCGAGCTTTACAGGACTTAGAATTAAAAAAAATTACTCCTCTAACCGTTTTTCTCGGTCCTAATGGGAGCGGAAAATCTACCATATTTGATGTCTTTGCTTTCCTCTCTGAATGTTTTACTGTTGGTTTAAGAAAAGCTTGGGACAGACGGGGAAGATTTAAAGAATTAAGAACCAGAGGACAAGAAGGTTACATCATTATCGAATTAAAATATAGAGAAACATTGGCATCACCTTTAATTACCTATCATTTAGCCATTAATGAAGCTAATAATCGCCCTTATGTTGCTGAAGAATGGTTACAGTGGAGACAAGGAGCGAAGGGCAAACCTTTTCGCTTTTTAGACTTTAAAGAAGGGGAAGGAATAGTGATTAGTGGAGAAAATCCCCAAGAAAAAGATGAACGAATTTCTGAACGATTAGACTCCCCGGAATTTTTAGCTGTTAGTACCCTGGGACAATTGGCCAAACATCTCCGGGTTAGTGCTTTGCGTCGTTTTATCACAAGTTGGTATCTTTCCTGCTTAACCGCAGATAATACTCGCAATCAACCCGAAGCAGGAGCGCAAGAAAGATTATCGCCAACTGGTGACAATTTACCTAATGTTATTCAATATTTAAAAGAAGATCATCCTCAACGATTAGAATCTATTTTACAAACCCTTTCTCGTCGAATTCCCAGATTAGAAAAAGTAGAGGCATCTATTATGCCGAATGGACAGCTTTTACTCCAGATTAAAGACGCACCTTTTCAAAGTCCAATTCTTGCCAAATTTGCCTCCGATGGCACTTTAAAAATGTTGGCTTATTTAACTATATTATATGATCCAAGCCCTCCGCAATTAGTGGGAATAGAAGAACCAGAAAATCATCTTCATCCCCGTTTATTACCTGAATTAGCAGAAGAATGTCGGGCAGCGACCGCAAGTACACAATTAATGGTAACAACTCATTCTCCCTTTTTTGTAGATGGTTTGAAACCAGAGGAGGTTTGGGTGCTTTATCGAGATGAAAATGGTTTTACTCAAGCTAAACGTACTTCAGCAATGCAAGGAGTTAAGGAATTTATTCAAAATGGTGCTTTGTTGGGTCAATTATGGATGAAGGACTATTTTGATGTGGGTAATCCTATCATTTAAATTTAATACCAAAGGAGGGAAAAAGTGCATCTTGAATTTTTAGTCGAAGAATTTTCTACCCAAGAATGTTTAAATCAAATTTTACCTCAAATATTATTTGAGAATGTCACTTATAAAATTTATGCCTTTCGAGGTAAATCCGATTTAATCAAAAAACTACCGGAGCGATTAAAAGGTTATAAATGCTGGATAACCGATGATTATCGAATCATTATTCTTGTAGATAGAGACAATGAAGATTGTCAAAAAATCAAAGAAAAGTTAGAAAATATCGCTCAACAAACAGGACTTATCACTAAAACGATTAGCGAAGATAAAAAAACATTTCAGGTGTTAAATAGAATTGCTATAGAAGAACTAGAAGCTTGGTTTTTTGGTGATATTCAGGCTATAGTCTCAGCCTATCCGAAAGTTTCTACTAATGTGGGACAGCAAGCAAAATACAGAAAACCCGATGAAATTACAGGCGGAACTTGGGAAAACTTAGAAAAGATACTTCAAAAAGCTGGGTATCATCGAGGAGGTTTAGAAAAAGTGAAAGCAGCCAGAGAAATTTCTCAATTTATGACTCCTGCTCATAATTGTTCTCCTAGTTTTCAGATTTTTTATCAAGGTTTATTGGCGATGCTCCCCTAGAAAAAATCGCTCTAATTATTTAACTGATAACTGATAACTGATAACTGATAACTGATAACTGATAACTGATAACTGATAACTGATAACTGATAACTGATAACTGATAACTGATAACTGATAACTGATAACTGATAACTG
>NZ_JADBRW010000318.1:0-6930 GCF_020247025.1 Microcystis sp. M109S1 | reverse complement strand
TCAAAATGGACGGGTCGGAAAGCGTAAGACTTCTGTTAAAGAAGCAGCATCCCGTGAAGCGTCAACCCCATTGACGCGACCATTCTAAAAAGGTGGCGTGGTGAGGAATCGCCGTCCGTTTTACGGCGGCGAGGATGTCAAAGCTACATTTTAACTTCTTGTTCAGGAGAAAGACCTAATTGAGGGATTAGTATCGCCAAAAGTCGGCTAAATTGCCTCCAAAAATGCAATTAATTTCCCCTTCATTCAGTCAGTTGATGGCGTTTCCATCCCAACCCGTCAGCTGCACCAATTCCCTCACCTTTTCAGAAAGCACCCACCAATTGCCCTCTCAACCCCTCTCTTTTCACCTGAGATTCCAGAAACTCAGCCGTCTCTCCTTCTCCCAAGCGATAGCGAATCCTTAAAATTGCCTGCTGTTGGTTGTAAGTTTTCAACTGCGTCGATCCATAGCATAGCAGTCCACTCAATTCTGCTGTAATTAGGAATCAACTTGACTAAGAGAGGAACGTCTTTTAAAAGGCATTAGTTTTTTGATTAATTCAGGTGTAATTAAGCCTTGGGGATAAAAAATCGTTCCCAAAACAATTAAAATTCCAAAAATAATCAAACGACCATCGCGCAAGAAATTCCCTAACCAAATTGGTAAACCATTCACACCACCGAGGGCGCGTAAAACTTCGGGCAAAGCAGTTAAAACAATGCCTCCCACCACCGGACCAACAAAAGTTCTTGAACCACCAATTAAAACGAAAGCCAAGAAAATAATACTGGCATCAAAAGTTCCCTGACGGGAATTCCAAGTATTGAGAAAATGGGCGCTTACCGCTCCCACAACTGCCGCTAAAACTGCCCCGAAAGTGAAGGATAAAACCTTGTGATAGGTGGGATTAATTCCCATGGCTGCAGCTGCCAATTCATCGGCACGAATGGCATTAAATGCCCGACCAATTTTGATGTTTTCTAACCGGTAGAGAAACAGCATAGTTAGGAATAAGAGGGGCAAGGCCAGCCAAAGGTAGGCTAATTGAGTAGTGAAGGGTTGGGGAATGGCGAAAATACCGACCGCACCGCCAGTTATCTCGAGATTAAGGGCAATAATTCTCAAAATTTCTACCCAAGCGATCGTGGCAATGGCTAAATAAATACCTCGCAAACGGAGAACAGGAATACCTAAAACTATGGCTAATATTCCTGAAATAATGCCAGCAATTAACATTTCTAAAAAGACCAAAGCCAGGGGATAATTGCTGCCGGTATTAGTAAAAACTTTCGTAGAAAGAATGGCGGACACATAACCCCCTAAAGCGTAAAAACCGGGGGTTGCTAAGGATAATTGACCGGCCATTAAGGGCAGATAAATTGAAATGCCTAATATGGCTCCAAATATCATTGAAACAATTAAAAAACCATAGGTGTTAAAAAAATCAGCCATATTTTCAGTGAGCGGTTATTGGGGGCTTAAGTTACTGGAGTCAATTAGCTAATTTTATCACCGTTTTCTCCCCTCTGATTCTCTGGTAATTCTCGAAATTATCATAATTTTTTACGGGGCACTTTTCCTATATGGTAGCGTTCGCCACCTTAAAAGCAGACGGGATGATCGATGATGGGAAAAGGTATCTTCCTCAACTTTGTCCTGGAAAAAATTTAGGGGAATTTATGAAACAGCAGGATTGGTTAGTTAACTCCGAAACCCGGTTCCTCGGACTCCTAGTGCTGAATTTCCCGATAAAATCGCAGTAGCGGCTGAAAAAGTCCTAGAAGTTGAGTATATCATCAGTTTTGCCCCAGAAGCGCTCCATCAGGTGCAGGCGATCGGTGAGGAACCAGTAATGTGGTTTTAAACGTTTTCAATTCGATCCGCTCACTAATCGAGCAGTTAATTTTTAGGTTAGAGAAATGATAGATAAATGAGAGGATCATGAGAGAAATATGAAAGTTTTCTGGGTAAAAATTAGTTAAGATAAGGGGAAATTAAAGGATAAACAACTATAGATGTTTACTTCACTCGAACTTTTAACCACTTCCTTTGTGGCCGTGGGATTAGCCGCCGATGCCGTGGCCGTTTCTCTGACCAGTGGCCTGATGATTCGTCATATTCATGTTAATAAGGCTTTGAAAATTGCTTTGTTTTTTGGGGGATTTCAAGCGATTATGCCGATGATCGGTTGGGGTATCGGTCTAACTTGTCGCGAGTTCCTCGCCTCTTTTGACCACTGGATCGCTTTTATTATTTTAGGAGCGATCGGCAGTAAAATGATCTACGAAGCTGTTCAAAATGATGACGAGGAAAAAAAATTTAATCCTCTAGATTCCTATACTTTAATCGGATTAGCGATCGCTACTAGCATCGATGCTTTAGTAGTTGGTTTGGGTCTATCGATGATTAAAACTCCCTTACTTTTAGCTTGCACTGTCATCGGTTCTATTACCTTTGCTCTCTGTTTTATAGCTGTTTTTATCGGGCATAAATTCGGTAATTTATTTAGTCAAAAGGTGGAAATTCTCGGCGGTTTAGTTTTAATATTAATCGGCAGTAAAATCCTCATTGAACATTTAATTGCCTAGATTATCTCCATTTTTCACTATCCTCCCTATTTTCCCTGGCTGTTTTTCAACAGGGGAGTGGCTAATTCGGGATAACCGGCCTCAATTAAAGCCCGATCTCTGATGCGACAGGAATCGCATAAACCGCAGGGTTCAACTTCTCCTTGATAACAAGACCACGTATCAGCAATGGGAACCCCTAAACTAACAGCACGACGGACGATATCTACCTTACTATCCATCACTAAAGGGGCAATTAATTGGGGTGCTCTCCCTTCTAAACCCGCTTTCGATGATAAATTAGCTAAAGTTTGAAAGGCATCTAAATACTCGGGACGACAATCGGGATAACCAGAATAATCCACCGCATTAATTCCTAAATATATCGCCTCCGCTTCCCTTGCTTCCGCTAAAGAAAGAGCGATCGAAATAAAAACTGTATTTCTCCCCGGCACATAGGTAATCGGGATAATATTCGGGTTAATTCCCTCTTGGGGAATAGCTATAGATTGATCCGTTAAAGCGGAACCTCCCCACAAAGATAGATTGACTTCGATCAGATGATGTTCTTTAATATTGAGGAAATTAGCAATTTTTTTCGCCGCTGCTAATTCCCGCTCGTGTCTTTGTCCATAACGAAAGGAAAGGGCAATTAATTGATAACCAGCCGCTAGAGCGATCGCTGCTGTTGTCGCTGAATCTAATCCCCCGGAAAGTAAAACAATCGCCTTTTTTGTCATTACCCTAATGTCACCTGTGTTTGTTGATAATTAGCTACTAAGATAAATTGTTTGAGCCACTGGGAACCTAACAAAATCTCCTGAATTGCCTCCCCTGCAAAGACGGGAATTTCGTATTCTTGACCATCAATTCTTACTCTGCCTAAATATATATCAAAAAATGCTTCTCCTTGGGCGGTGCGTAACTTATCTTGGTTTAAAAATGGCCATTCAAGACTGCGAGCATCTTGGTCATTCATAACACAAAACTCCGTGAAACCAGTATCTAGCATAGCTTCTACAGGTAACACCAGACCATTAGGGCTGACTAAATCGATATCAAAATAAATTTGACCATTTTCTCCAAATCTCCCTTCAATCATATTCTGCCACTAACTCCAGTTTCATTAATGCCAAAGATATGATGGATTTTGTCGGGATATTTTGCCCTTGCTTTTTTACTAGCCACTTCTTTGTCGGGATCGATAAAATAATCGCCGCTATCAGGTTCGATCGCAATGTACCAACCATAATAATGTTTCATTAACCGGGGCTGTAAACTCTGAAAAATCGGCCAACAACGATGATAAAATTCTAATTGTCGGGCGCGATGTTTGGCCTTTTCTTCCTCTGTAGCTTGAATCTCTGGAAAAACTCGACCACGACGCACTACTCGTTCAGAATTGTTGTTAGACATAGTATTTAACCTCTTGTTAGTAAATTAGGGGTTGGGAATCATGAATTATGAATTGGGGAGTGGGTAGAATAAATAAAAAGTAATCTCCTGATAACTGATAACTGATAACTGATCACTGATAACTGATAACTGATAACTGATAACTGACTAGCGGACTCCTAAAAACTTATGGGTTTGGAGACTGAGGCGCCATTGGGGATGCCGGAGAACATAATTAAAGACTAACTCTTTGCTTTCCACTGTATTCCATTCGGGTTGCAGATATTTGATCACCCCTTCCGATAACTTACTTTCCTGGATGGCTGCCCAGTCTAAATCCTCTGGATTAGCCACGACAATTTTTAACTCATTCACCCGTGCATAAATACTAGGATCGGGCATTTTATAAGTTTTAGGAGAAAAAGTCACCCAATCGAAAACCCCTGTAAAAGGATGAGCGCCAGAAGTTTCTAAATGTACCCGTAAACCCTGATCTTTTAATTCCCCGGTCAAAGGATCAAGATTGTGCATTAAAGGTTCCCCCCCGGTAATCACCACCATAGCGGGGTTAGCCCCTTTGGCCGTCTCAACCAATTCCCGCACCGATTGTTGTGGATAACGGTGGGCATTCCAAGACTCTTTTTGGTCGCACCAAGGGCAATAGACATCGCAACCTCCCAAACGGAGGAAAAAAGCATTGCTTCCCGTCCAAAAGCCCTCGCCCTGCACAGAATGGAAAGTTTCGACAACAGGATAGGTACAATGGTTTATGCTAACCGTTTTCATAGAATCAGTATTATAGAAAATATGGACATTCCCCTGAACTTTGCCAAATACATCCAATGGTCTGGTATTGCCACGCTGGTTTTTTTGGTACTCACGATTATCGCTTTTCTCGTCGGTTGGGGAATCCGCTTTCGTCTCGTCGGTGTCACTAGCTTTATGGCTGTGTTGACGGTCGGAATTTTCGGTCTTGGGTTAGGATTATTTACTCGTACCGAAATTCCGGGAGCGGTGAGATTCTCCCTTGTCTATGATAACGGAGCTAATCAAGCTGTTATCTCCCTGCCCAATACTGTTACTACCGAGCAGGTGGAAGCAACCCTAAAACAAGCCGCTAGTGACTTGTTTTCCTCTGGTCGCGCCGGTGCTGGCGGTAATAATCAATTTATCATTAGCGCTCGCACTCTCGTTCACCCTCAGCCCGGTTTATCTGCTCCTTTGTACTTAGGACAGATTAAAAAATCCTTCTCCGCCCCGGGGGATAATACCCCTGAACTACAGCTTTTTCCCGAAAGCTTCGCTAAACTTAGCCAATAATCCTGAGAGGTTGTCAAAAAATGTCCAATGCTGTCGCTGTTTTGCCCCTGTTAATCGCCCCCGCACAAGTGATTCGGGGTGACAATGCCCTAGAAGAATCCACCGGCAAATTAGCGGATTTGGGGAAACGTCCCCTCGTGGTGGGCGGCGATCGCAATTTAGCTTTTTTGTCATCTCCCCTGAAAAATCTCACTCCTAGCTATCACAGTTACGCCCCCGATTGTTCGGAGAATTCCTTAGCATATTTAAAGGCATCTGTCAAGAGTCATGAGGCAGATTTTATCATCGGTGTGGGTGGCGGCAAGGCCCTCGATACGGCCAAATTACTCGCCCATCAGTGCCATTTGCCGATTGCCACGATTCCCACCTCCGCGGCCACTTGTGCCGCTTGGACGGCCCTATCTAACATCTATTCCGATGCGGGGGCGTTTCTTTACGATCTGTCCCTAGCCCGTTGCCCGGATTTATTAATTCTCGATTACGGTATTATCCAAACTGCCCCGAAAAGAACCTTAATCGCCGGTATTGGCGATGCGATCGCTAAATGGTACGAAGCTTCCGTCAGTAGCGGTCATTCCACAGAAACCCTGATCATTGCCGCTGTCCAACAGGCCCGGGTTTTGCGGGATATCCTGTTCCAAAAATCCCCGGCAGCCCTGGAAAATATCGGCGGGGAGGACTGGAAACAGGTGGTGGATGCCACCGTTTTATTAGCCGGAGTAATTGGTGGTTTAGGGGGCGCTAATTGTCGTACCGTGGCCGCCCATGGGATTCATAATGGTTTAACCCATATTCCCGCTTGCCATCATGCCCTGCACGGGGAAAAAGTCGCCTACGGCATCCTCGCCCAATTGCGTCTAGAGGAAATAGTTTTGGGCAATCAATTGGCACTATCGGCCCGGGGGCAACTAATCCAGTTTTATGAACAAATTGGTTTACCGAAATCCCTAGAGGATTTAGGATTAAGAGATGTTTCCCTTGCCCAATTGCGCCACGCGGCCGCAATTGCCTGTCAGCCTAATTCTGACATTCATCGTTTACCTTTTACGGTTTCCCCTGAACAAGTTATGGCGGCTATGGTTTCTACTACCACTGCCGATCCGATCGTCCAGAAAGTTAAAGCTAATTAGGGTTTGCTGAATAATGGTAAAACCCTTTTAAAATAAGGCTTTTGACCTGTTAAAATCCGATGTTAGTGCTGCGAAAATAGGATTGGGACTTTCAAAAACCTTGCATTATCCTTTTTGTAGTACATAGATTGGTGCAAAAAAACAAGGGCAACAAAGCCTTAAACGACCGGCTCCTGACTCGGAGACTCCTGACTCCTACCACCACCGAAAAACTTTTTGCCGCAAACCCTAATTAAGGGTAAATTTTCGGGACTTATTATTGACACTCCCGTCGCTAAAAGCGAGGGATTCTTGGTTCACTGAGTTTCCTTAATCTGACAGGACGTATCCAACCAAACCAGAGGGAATCTCTCCCCAAGCGTGAGTTCCGGTATGCCCTACCGTACTTAGGGCTTGCTGAATAATGGTAAAACCCTTTTAAAATAAAGCTTTTGACCTGTTAAAGTCCGATGTTCATGCTGCGAAAATAGGATTGGGACTTTCAAAAACCTTGCATTATCCTTCTTGTAGTACATCGCTTGGTACAAAAAACAAG
>NZ_JADBRW010000317.1:0-8021 GCF_020247025.1 Microcystis sp. M109S1 | reverse complement strand
CTTTCGTACCATGCTTGTGTTCGTTCGTGGAGAGCTTTATTGTAAACTAATCTTACACAGCCCAAAGTGCGCCGCAATAGCGACTCTTGTTCGGGTGTGGGGTAAAATCGAAACGAGTAGGCTTTTTCCATGTCTCACATTCTGGCATATATTCCGTAAATGTGTTAATATTTAACAGTAAAGCCGTCGTAGAACGACGGGGTTTCAGACCCAAAATTTTCGATGAGCAATTGTTTAGGTGTGTTAGGCCACCTAAAGGGCCGACCCTAAAAACCTGAGAACGAACTATTTATAGACAAAACTCTCATGCAGAAACCGCAAGTTATTTTTCTCGATGCTGTGGGTACTCTTTTTGGAGTAAAAGGCAGTGTCGGAGCAATTTATAGCCAAATAGCGGCGGATTTTGGGGTAGAGGTGGCGGCCGAGAGTCTAGAACAATCTTTCTTGGCTATTTTCCCCACTTCTCCCCCTCTCGCTTTTCCTAACGTTGAACCTGCACAAATTCCTGAGTTAGAGTATCAGTGGTGGCGATCGCTGACTGGGGCAGTTTTTAATAATTTAGGTTATCTGGCACGATTTCCCGATTTTGAGGCTTTTTTTGGCCAACTTTATCGTCATTTTGCCACGGCCGAGCCTTGGGTGCTGTACGAGGATGTCATTCCCGCTTTAAGACTCTGGCAGATTCAGGGGATCGAGTTGGGCATTATTTCTAATTTTGATAGTCGTATCTACCAAGTTTTGGCTGAATTAGGCTTAGAATATTTTTTTCGATCGATCACGATTTCTTCCCAGACAGGAGCGGCTAAACCCGATCCGGAAATTTTTCAAATCGCCCTACAAAAACATGATTGTTCCCCCGCACAAGCTTGGCATATTGGCGATAGTAAAAAAGAGGATTACCAAGGAGCAAAATCCTTGGGTATAGAAGCGTTTTTAATTAAAAGATCAACAGGTCAAGAGAGAAAAAGTCTTTCAGTGGGAATAGGGGATAGGGAGGGAATACATACCCTACCAGCTAATACCTAACCCTCAAACTGCTTGAATCCCCATCGGGATTTTAGACTGATTCCTGCGATGGAATGGAAGTAGATTCTGACTGATCAGCGTTAGGGTCTGTCTCTTTGGGGGCGGCCACTTTTACCAAAGCATGACGCAAAACATCTTCTCCGAGAGTGTATCCTCGCACTAACTGCTCGACCACCGTGCCTTCGGGATGTTCATCGGTGTACTCCCGCATCATCGCTTCGTGGTAGGTGGGATCAAAGGGTTGACCTTCCGAACGCATGGGGGAAACGCCTAAACGCTTGAGACTCTCTACTAAGATTTTATAGACCCCTTGGTAACTCTTGTGAATACCCATCTCGCCATCATTAGCCGGTTTAATTTGAGTACGGGCGCGCTCAAAATTATCCACCACGCCAAGAATTTCCATCAGGGTTTTGCCCTTGATTTTTGTTTCCAGTTCCTCTTTTTCCTTGGCTGTGCGTTTGCGAAAATTGTCGAAATCGGCCGCTAGAGTGATATAGCGTTTCTTGTAGGCATCAACCTGTTGGGTTTGTTCCTCTAGCTGCTGTTTGAGATTGTCGATTTCCTCTTGTAGAGCATCGATAGTCATTCCGCCTAGAAGGGAAAATTCCTCGCTAGAGGCTGCTTGGTTCGTCACCGTTTTGGCTTCATCGGTGACACTGGCTTCCGATTCGGTTGTAAGGGATTCGGGGTAATTAGGAAAGGATTCTTGGTTTTCGTCGAAAATTGCTGAGGTATTTGGTTCTGCACTCATAGTATACAATTTTAGTGGTGAATTTGGCAATATATGACCATTTACTGCTAATTTTGGTCTTTAAGTACCAGCTAATAATCAAGGTTTAACCTTTAATGTAACATTTTGTGGACAAGATGCGTAACTGGATATAAGCGACCCCGATAGATAATCGGTGATCTAGAAAAATTTTTGCTAGAATGCAATTTTCTCAGTAAAATTGGGAACATTTAAGGGTAGTGGAGAGGTTAAGAATCGTCTATGACATTTTCTTCCAAGAAAACCCGTGCCGTTGCCCTGCGCAATTACTTTTCGCCCTTTGGTAACAAGTTGGTGCAGTCGGGATATATCGGTGCCGACCAGATGCAACAGGCCCTAGTGGAAACACGGAAATCGGGACGATCGCTAGTAGAAATATTACAACAAGTAACCGGGCGCCCTTTGCCCCCGGATTTACAGCGACAGTATAAGAAAAACCAGTTATTTGAACTAAAAATTCTCTACGGAGTCGAATCGATCGACCCCGAATTAACCGATGTGGATGGACTGGAAATAGCCCGATTGATCGATTCTTTGATTCCGATCGATCTTTGTCGTCGCTATCGTCTCATCCCCCTGCGAAAGATCGAAGGAGAGCCGGCTGCGATTTTGATAGCCATGGTCGATCCCGACAACCTCGATGCTTCCGACGATATTAATCGTATTCTCCGTCCCAAGGATTTAGGTTTACAGCGTTTGGTGATTACCGGCGAAGATTATGAAAGATTACTGGAAAAATTCCACTCGGCTCAATCGGAACTAGAACAGGAAAAAGCCCGACGGCAAAAAGAAAAAGAACTGGAAAAACTCTCGGATCTCACCGATATTGTCGGCAATATTGATGTGGCCTCCGGGGGTGCTAACGATGAAGCGGCCGATGATCTCGGAGAAGGGGACGCTAATCAAGCCCCCGTCATCAACCTCGTCAATAAAATTCTAGCTAAAGCCCTACAGGAAGGGGCTTCCGATATTCACATCGAACCCCAAGAAGAATTCCTGAAAATTCGCTTTCGCAAAGATGGAGTTCTTCATCAAGCTTTTGATCCACTGCCGAAAAAAATTACCCCGGCGGTTACAGCCCGTTTTAAAATCATGGCCGATCTCGATATCGCCGAACGTCGTCTTCCCCAAGATGGTAAAATTCGGCGGATATATCAAGGGCGGAAAGTGGATTTTCGGGTTAATACCCTACCCAGTCGCTACGGGGAAAAAGTCTGTTTACGGATTCTCGACAACTCGGCTACCCAGTTGGGTTTAGATAAACTAATCACCGACCAAAAGACCCTGCAAATCGTCCGAGACATGGCTAGTCGTCCCTTTGGTCTGTTGCTGGTGACAGGACCGACTGGTTCAGGGAAATCCACCAGTTTATACTCGGTGTTAGCGGAAAGAAATCACCCTGGAGTTAATATTAGTACCGCCGAAGACCCGATCGAGTATTCTCTACCAGGCATCACCCAGGTGCAGGTAATTCGCGAGAAAGGCATGGATTTCGCCTCGATTCTGCGGGCATTTATGCGACAAGACCCGGATATTATTCTGGTGGGAGAAACTAGGGACAAGGAAACGGCTAAAACAGCGATCGAGGCCGCCTTGACCGGTCACTTGGTCTTAACTACCCTACACACCAACGATGCCGCAGGTGCGATCTCTCGTCTCGATGAGATGGGGGTTGAACCGTTTATGATTTCTGGTTCTCTCTTGGGAGTCTTGGCCCAGCGTCTCATGCGGCGCGTCTGTAGCCAATGTCGAGTCGCCTATCACCCCACCCAAGAGGAATTAGCCCGTTTTGGTCTTGCCGCTGCCAATGAACGGGAAGTGACCTTTTATAAGGCTAATACCCTGACCCTAGAGGAAATTCAACAGGCGCGAAAACAGGGTAATCTTTGTCCCAAATGTGGTGGCAGCGGTTATAAAGGTCGCGTCGGGGTCTATGAGGTAATGCAAAATAGTGAACGACTACAGCAGTTAATTAACCAAGGGGCAACCACCGATCGCATTAAGGAGACGGCCGTCGATGAGGGCATGGTGACACTCCTAGCCTACAGTTTAAATCTGGTGCGCGAGGGTTACACCACCCTGGAAGAAGTGGAACGGGTGACATTTACCGATTCTGGTCTGGAAGCGGAACTAAAAGCCAAACGGAAAAGCGGTTTAATCTGTCGTGGTTGTCGCGCCGAACTACAACCAGAATGGCTCGATTGTCCCTATTGTATGACACCGCGATTTAGTGACTAAGACAGTTTTTCAGTTATCAGTTATCAGTTATGAGATTTGAGTTTTAAGTAAGGAGTATTAAGTGAGTAGTCTTAAATAGCACTTTCCCAATGTCTTTTCACTGTTCACTGGTTACTGGTTACTGTTCACTGATTTTACCTTATAGATGGGGTTTAACTTATGGAATTAATGATCGAAGATTTAATGGAACAATTGGTCGAGATGGGCGGTTCCGATATGCACATTCAGTCTGGGGCGCCGGTCTATTTTCGCATCAGTGGCAAACTGTCCCCGATTAATGAAGAATCTTTAACCCCGCAAGATTGTCAGAAATTGATTTTTAGTATGCTCAATAATACCCAAAGAAAAGAGTTAGAGCAGAATTGGGAATTAGACTGTTCTTATGGGGTGAAAGGATTAGCAAGATTTAGGGTCAATGTTTATAAAGAAAGGGGGGCTTATGCAGCTTGTTTACGGGCTTTGTCCTCTAAAATTCCTAACTTTGAACAATTAAATTTACCTAGAGTAGTACGGGAGTTATCGGAAAGACCGAGGGGATTAATTCTCGTAACCGGCCAAACAGGTTCAGGTAAAACTACCACTTTAGCGGCAATTTTAGACTTAATTAATCGGACTAGGTCTGAACATATTTTAACGGTAGAAGACCCAATTGAATACGTTTTTCCTAATATAAAAAGTCTGTTTCACCAACGACAAAAAGGAGAAGATACCAAGAGTTTTGCTAACGCTTTAAGAGCATCTTTACGGGAAGATCCTGATATTATCCTTGTGGGAGAAATGCGGGATTTAGAAACAATTAGTTTGGCAATCACGGCGGCAGAAACCGGTCACTTAGTCTTCGGAACCCTACACACTAGCTCGGCAGCGGGAACAGTGGATCGGATTATTGACGTTTTTCCGGCTAACCAACAGGCACAAATTCGCGCCATGTTATCCAATTCTTTACTAGCAGTTTTTAGTCAAAACCTAGTCAAGAAAAAAAATCCTAAACCGGGAGAATTTGGTCGGGCAATGGTACAGGAAATCATGGTGGTAACTCCAGCGATCGCTAACCTAATTCGGGAAGGAAAAGCCCCCCAAGTCTATTCAGCAATTCAAACGGGAATGAAGTTAGGAATGCAAACCATGGAACAGGGATTAGCTAATTTAGTTGTTAGGGGTGTTGTCTCTTTGGAAGAGGCCATTTCTAAAAGCGGTAAACCCGATGAATTACAACGTCTTATCGCCGGGGCCGGCGCTAACGCTAAAGCCCGGATTTAATAACAAATAGTAACCTTTAAGCGTTCGTCAGCCCCTATCAGTTATCAGTGAACAGTAACCAGTAATCAGTGAAAAGAAAGTACCGAAGTTTTCACTTAACAGTATCTAGGGTTTGCGGCAAAAAGCTTTTCCTGGGGGCAGGGTGTGGGGTGTGGGGTGTGGGGTGTGGGGTTTTATCGATTTTCAGGTGGTCAACTACCTAATTTTCAGGGAAAAAGTCCCGGAATTTTCCCCCCGATCACCCCTAGCTAAGGCACTTTTCGAGGGGAAAAAAGTCTAAAAGTCTTATCCAACAAGGTTTTTAGATTTATTCAGCAAACCCTATCTACCCACTTAAAACTCCAATCTGATAACTGATAACTGATAACTGATAACTGATAACTGATAACTGATAACTGATTTGTCCTATGCCTAATTTTGTCGCACAAGTTAAAAACGGCTCTGGAAAAGTTTTCCAAGAGAAAGTTGAGGCCATGTCTCCCGAACAGGCCCGGACGATGCTGAGGGCAAAATATGCCGCCGTCGGTAAGGTCAAAAAAGTGGGGGGAGAGATCGATCTTTCCGGTTTAAAGTTGATGTTTGCCAGCATTTCCATCAAAGATAAAGCGGTTTTTTCCCGTCAATTTTCGGTAATGATTAATGCTGGTGTGGCGATTGTGAGATGTTTGGGAGTTTTGGGGGATCAATGCGGTAATCCCAAGATGAAAAAAGCCCTACAAGCGATTAGTGCTGAGGTACAGCAAGGGACTCCGTTATCGGAAGCGATGGCCAAACATCCCGAATGTTTTGATGAACTTTATGTCAGTATGGTCGAAGCTGGAGAGACGGGGGGGGTACTCGATGAAGTGCTGAACCGTCTCTCGAAACTTTTGGAAGATATGGCCCGCTTGAAAAACCAGATTAAATCAGCGATGACTTATCCGGTAGCGGTGGGAATTTTGGCGATAATTGTGTTTTTCGGGATGACAATTTTTTTAATTCCCGTGTTTGCGAAAATTTTCATCGATTTAAACGTGCCACTACCAGCTTTAACGCAATTTATGCTCTTTTTAAGTGGTGTGATGCGTAGTTGGTTGATTTTAATTCCGATTGTCACCATTGTTGCCACGGTTTTTTTACTGCGTCGCTATTACAAAACCCCGATGGGTCGTCTGCAAATTGACCAGTTTTTCCTTAAAATGCCTCTTTTTGGTGATTTGAATGAAAAATCGGCTGTGGCTAGATTTTGCCGGGTTTTTGGGACTCTGACGCGTTCTGGTGTCCCGATTTTAAGTTCCCTCGACATCGTTTGTAATACGGTGGGTAATCAGGTAATTGCCAATGCGATTTCCGGTGCCAAGGCGGAAATTCAGCAGGGGGGAATGATGAGTTTGGCCCTACAAAAAGCCAATGTTTTCCCACCTTTGGCAATTCAAATGATTAGTATTGGGGAGGAAACGGGAGAATTAGATGCCATGATGATGAAAGTGGCGGATTTCTACGAAGATGAGGTGGAACAGGCCGTTAAAGCTTTAACCAGTATCATTGAACCCTTGATGATGGTTGGTATTGCGGGGATCGTGGGAACTATTCTTTTGTCTATGTATCTGCCCATGTTTAAAATCTTCGACGCGTTGGGATAAGTTTATCAGTGATCAGTGATCAGTGACTATTGCCGGTAGCTGGAAATCAGCAAGATTTTAATTTTTATCTCCTTTTATTTGATTAGGTGAATCTGTGTCTTACGAAACTTTATTAGCGGAATATAGCTGTCGTCAGGGGGCGATCGAATTATTGCGACAATATCGCCCTTATTTAGAGTTAATTCCTAGTATGCGTCGTCCTGAAGAGAGTTTAATTACTATTCCCTTGCCCTTGGTCAGAATTCGTCCATCTTCTGCCCTTGAATCTAGAAAGACGGTACAATTAGCTTGTGATTTGGCTATTCTGATGTGTGATCCGGAATGGAAAATTAAATTAGGTTCAGAAATCCTGATTTTTATCCATCGTCCGGGGGAAGATTTTTCTGATTTGTTGAAACGCTGGCGCGAAACACAAATATGTTTAGATAAAGAATATGAATGGTTAATGCCCCCCAGAGAACAACATATGTTTAGTGAAGGTGCAGAAACAATTCATCCTTTATTTGTGGTTTTTGATCAAACGGCCGAGAGAATAAAAAAGGGTTTAAGAGGGGCTTTTTTACCGATGGTTGTTCAAAGTTATCGGCCAGCTTTGATTGATGATTGCTTAGAATTAGTCGATCAAGATTAGCTGACTCTCTGGGGGGGTGCATCTCATTTTTGTAAATCTACTAATTTGGGATTTTTAGTTCTTCGGTTTGTCTTATGCAACGTACAGGGTTATAAGGAATGAAACTCTTATAGAGAAAGACATTTGGCGATTTTTGTTAATTGTTTTCGATCTAGAGCGAACTAATCAATTAAATCTCTTGCCAGATAAGGATTTAGTCGATTTATGCCACCCTATCGAACCATACTAAGTAACGAAGAACTGGATTTTTCAGGGGAAACTTTCTCCTAAAATTGGGCGTTACTTTCGGTTTTATGACTCAATCCAAGCTTTTGGGGGGTAGAACCCCCCAAACCCCTAGGGCTGTTTCATTCTCCCATCAGAATATCAAAAGTAAAAGCGATCACTGTCTTTGTAAAATGAGAAGTGACCGCCAACCTTTAAAATATATGTTGAGCTTAATAGAAAAACTGAAACAAGTCAAGGACTTTCG
>NZ_JADBRW010000316.1:0-3846 GCF_020247025.1 Microcystis sp. M109S1 | reverse complement strand
ATAACCTGAGTATCCTAGCATTGTTCCCAGTATTATTACTAATAATACTATCCATAAAGGGTGTCTTTTTCCTTTATCTTTCCGAAAGTCCTTGACTTGTTTCAGTTTTTCTATTAAGCTCAACATATATTTTAAAAGTTGGCGGTCACTTCTCATTTTACCTGACTGTGATCGCTTTTACTTTTGATATTCTGATGGGAGAATGAAACAGCCCTAGGGGGTTGGGGGGTAGAACCCCCCAAAGGCTTGGATTGAGTGGTAAAATCGGAAGTAATGACCAATTTTAAAAAATAGTTTCCCTTTAAAAATCCCAACTCAGTAGATTTACAAAAATGAGATGCACCCCTTTTGGGTTAGCAGATGCACTCTTGTCAAAGGAGATTGACTATTTTGATTTTAACGGTAGAAAGGTATCAATATCTGGAGGAATTTTTGTAATCTTCTCAGGGCAATTAATTGTCGAATCTTGGGATTAATTTGGGGGGGATAAATGCTGGTGGCTAATTGTTCTTCTAGTAAGGCATATTCTGCCGCAGTTAGGGGTTGATTATCAAGGGGCGATCGAGCCGAAGTGATAATTTCTGCTCGTAAAACTTCTTCGGGAATATCTTCAGGAGCGGGCAAAGCAAGGGCTTTTAGGGGCGATAAGAAACCGATCGAGATGAGGATGATAATTTTTGTCGTTCGCTTCATTTAATTTAAACCGGGGGGCAATTTTTCTCGACACTGTTGATGAATTTCCCCGATTCTAGCAAACAACCAGGGATATTTTTGACGATAACTGGGAACTAGAGCCAGAGGACTGAGTAGGGCAGTGGCGGCAATATCGGCTACACTTAATTTATCCGCCACCAAATAGGGCTGATTTTGCCAATATTCTAGAATCTTGATGGCATTTTCTAGTCGCTCCTCCGCTAGTTTTACCCTTGCTGGGGTGATTTTATATTGTTGTCGCACGATATTAATAATTATTTGACTACTCAGGGAAGGATCGATCGCTTTTCCCTCTCCGGCGCGATAATCATAATAGACAAATCTGGTCTCCACTCCAATACTTTCATCTAACCAATCCTCTAGTAACCAAGCTTGATTTTTCTCCTTTTCCCCATCGGGAATAAAAGAGGGGAAAGGAACTACTTTTTCTAAATATTTTAAAATGGCAGTAGAATCGGCAATAATCTCATCTGCTGCCATTAAAACGGGGACAGTGGTTAACCCTTTAGTTAGGGGCCTGAGTTTGAGAATATGTAGTCCGGGGGTGAGATTTTCTACTTGGTAATCAATCCCCTTATAACCTAGAGCTAAACGAGCTTTGCGACAGTAATGAGATGTGCTAAATTGAAGTAAAAGCATTAAGTGTTGTTGGTTGCTATAGTAGTTATCAGTTACCAGTTATCAGATGTGAGTTTTCAGTTAACTGATTACTGTTTACTGTTTACTGTTTACTGATCACTGTTGAATGAATTGGCAATAGGTCTATACTATGAGCAAACCCTCCCTTTTTTCGGCTGTTTCTCGTCCTTATGCGATTAATTCACAAGCAAAAGATCCCTGGTTAGCTGTCAATCTCTCGATGTTCTTCCCCGGTTTGGGACAATGGTATGCTAACAAAAACCAGAAAGCAACCCTTTTGGCAATCGCTCAAGTAATATTAATAATTGTGACAATTTGGTCAATTTTTAGCCACAATGGCCCTGTAAGCTGGGGATTAGGGGGAATAGTTGCTCTGGTTATCGTTTACATTAGCAATATTTTTGACGCTCACTGGACTGTTTATTATTCCAGACAGAATAACAGCTTAGAGAAAATTCCCCGGAAACAAAAAAACCCGTGGTTTGCCGTCTTCGCTAACCGGATTATACCGGGGTTAGGGCAATTGTACGCCGATAAGGTGATCTTAGGGATAATTTTTCTGACTATATCCCTGATTACCCTGAAAATGGATCATTTTTTTGCCTATATCCTCTTTCTTAACCCTTTAACTACAGCGATCGCTATTTATCATGTTTATCACACTTTCCCCGATCAATTCCATCCCCATCGTCACACCTATCGTTCCATTTTGGCGCTGATGGTGGCAGCAATTTTTACTTGGGGAATTATCTGTAATTATTTTCCCGATTGGTTACATCAAAGAATAGAATTTTTCGAGATTCCTAGCGAATCCATGCTGCCTACCCTCGCAGTAGGTGATCGCATTTTCGTCAGTCAATCCAGTAATTATCAAGCGAAAAGAGGCGATATAATTGTTTTTAGAACTCCCGAAAAAATTAAGCAACTAGAGCCTAATTCTGGAGATTTTTTTATCAAACGAGTCATCGCTATTGCTGGGGATACCATTGAAATCCGCAGGGGTAAAGTTTATCTCAACTGGCAAGTTATCGAGGAACCCTACACCGCCGAGTTGACCAATTATGAAATAGAATTTATGACTGTACCCCCAAAAACCCTGTTTGTTTTGGGAGATAATCGTAACCATAGTTTTGATTCCCATGCTTGGGGTTTTTTGCTGGAAAGTTATATCGTTGGTCAAGCCTATAAAGTTTACTGGCCTCTCGATCGTGTCCAGTCTTTGCTATGATGGGTATGACTGGGGTAACTTTGAGCCTAGGTGTTACAGTTAGATGAGTTTGGGTATTGTTAGATTTATAATATTCACAATCCCTTGAGTTGTTCCTGAAAAATTCCCACTGGCGCTAGATAATTAACTTAAACTTTTTCTTGATTAATATGCTCTTAAAATTCCCTCAAAAGCTAAAAATTCAGCGAATAATATTATTAGTATTTTGTCTAGGAATGGGGATAATTATCTGGTGGTTATCGTGGCAATCCACCGGGATGAGCCAAATTCAACGCCCCGAAACAGTTGCTCAACAAATTTATCAAGCAATGCCAGATTTACCGAAAGAAAACAACTATACCCGTCGAGATACAGGAGCGATCGATCCGAATAATACTTTAATAAGTCGCTTTCTTCGTTATCATCAAGATACAAAAAAAAGGTTTACTCTCATCCGTTTTGATTGGCAATTAACCCTAGGGGATTATCTAGGAGTGAACGAGAAAATCAACGAAGAAAACTATCCCGGACAAGCAACCCTTACCGTTAATCCCATGGCTGCCGATATCAAAGCGATTAAGACTGTTAATCGTCGTCAACGGCAGCAGTTAGTCACCCTTCTAGTCGAAATTTATAACCCCGCCATTCTCCCCCAAGAAACCCCCACTCCTAGTCCTTCTCCTAGTCCTTCTCCTAGTCCTTCTCCCCGTCGTCCATCTTTATCAAAACCGGGAGATGCCGACCTATTAAAATTCTAGAAAATTATGGAAAAAATTCTCAAATATGGTTCAGGTTGGCGACTCGGTTGGAATCCTAAGGCGGCCATTTATAAAGGATTAATTGGTGGCGATGATTGGGCGATCGAATTGACCGAGTCCGAGTGGCAAGATTTGCGTCGGTTACTATCACAATTGACCGCAACTATGGCGGCCATGGCCACAGAATTAATGGATGAAGAAAGAATTGCTTGTGAAGCGGAAAGTGAGCTTTTATGGGTAGAAGCGGACGGATTTCCCGATCATTATTCCCTGCGATTCATTCTCTATCAAGGTCGCGGTTGTGAGGGCAATTGGTCGGCCGCTGCCCTGCCAGAGTTGCTCGCCGCTTGGGACAATTTGCTTTACAATTTTTAAGCAAGCGGTGGGCTTGACATCCTCGCCGCCGTAAAACGGACGGCGATTCCTCACCACGCCACTTTTTTAGGGTGGTCGCTGAACGGGGTTGACGCTTCACAGGAAGGATACTGCTACCTTAGCGGTAGTCTTATGCCTTCCTCCACGTCCATT
>NZ_JADBRW010000315.1:0-14645 GCF_020247025.1 Microcystis sp. M109S1 | reverse complement strand
TCAAAATGGACGGGTCGAAAGTGTCAGACTTAAGCAATTAAGCGTTTTTCGCTATCTGCGTCAACCCCGTTGACGCGACCACCCTAAAAAAGTGGCGTGGTGAGGAATCGCCGTCCGTTTTACGGCGGCGAGGATGTCAAATTAAGATTACTCAGAATGCGTCTCCATCCCCTTCAGAAATCCCATGACTCAACCGCAAGCACAACGCATCCTCTACGTTAGACTCCCCTGTAACCCCATTTTCCCCATCGGTGTCGTTTATCTTTCCGACCACGTTCATAAACTATTCCCCGACATCGAACAAAGGATTTTTGACCTTGGTACAGTCCCCCCCTTAGACTTTAACCAAGCCCTCGATCGCTGTGTTGACGAATTTCGACCCACCCTGCTAGTATTCTCCTGGCGGGATATTCAAATATATGCTCCCGTCGGTGGTCGCGGTGGCAATCCCCTGCAAAACGCCTTTGAATTTTACTACGCTAAAAACCCCCTAATCAAGCTGCGAGGTGCTTTAGGAGGTTTAAAGGTGACAACAGCCTACTACGGCGAATTATGGCGCAATCAGGGACTAATTCGCCGAGGGTTGCAGCGGGCCAAAAAATACCATCCCGAAGCGCGAGTTATCGTCGGGGGTGGTGCCGTCAGTGTTTTCTACGAACAACTAAAAACCAAACTGCCCACAGGAACAATTGTATCAGTGGGAGAAGGGGAAACCCTGCTAGAAAAATTCCTCTCCGGCCGGGACTTTAGCGATGAACGTTGTTATGTCGTCGGAGAAACCACACCCCGGCCGCGTTTAATCCACGAATCCCCCACCCCCTTAGAAAAATCCGCTTGCAACTACGACTATATCGCCAGTATTTGGCCGGAATTTTCCTACTATTTCCAAGAAAACGACTTTTATATCGGGGTACAAACCAAGCGCGGCTGTCCCCATAACTGCTGCTACTGCATCTATACCGTCGTCGAAGGTAAACAAGTACGCATTAATCCAGCAGACGAAGTAGTTAAGGAAATGCGCCAATTATACGACCGAGGCATTCGCAATTTCTGGTTTACCGATGCCCAATTTATCCCTGCAAGAAAATTTATCGACGATGTAGAAGAACTATTAGAAAAAATCCTCGCTGCTGGGATGAAAGATATACGTTGGGCTGCCTATATTCGTGCCGATAATCTCACCCCAAAACTATGCGATTTAATGGTAAAAACAGGCATGAATTACTTTGAAATTGGCATCACCGCTGGCTCTCAGGAATTAGTCCGCAAAATGCGTATGGGCTATAATTTGCGGACAGTTCTGCAAAATTGTCGAGACTTAAAAGCGGCCGGTTTTAATGATCTGGTTTCGGTAAATTATTCCTTTAATGTTATTGATGAAACCCTAGAAACTATTCGTCAAACCATCGCCTATCATCGAGAATTAGAAAATATTTTTGGAGTCGATAAAGTGGAACCAGCCATCTTTTTTATCGGACTACAACCCCACACCCATCTAGAAGAATACGCCCTCAAAAAAGAAATTATTAAACCCGACTACGATCCCATGAGTTTAATGCCCTGGACAGCCAAAAAACTGCTCTGGAATCCTGAACCTTTGGGGTCATTTTTGGGCGAAGTTTGTCTGCAAGCATGGCGACAAAATCCCGATGATTTTGGACGGGAAGTGCTGAAAATTTTGGAAGCAAGACTAGGGAAAGCCGATTTAGAATCCGCTTTAACCGCACCGATAGAAACTAAGGAAAAAGTCTTAACTCCTGCTTAAAAATTAATTTTAGTCAATCCCAAGGCAGCAATTAGCGTTAGCATAAGTCTGAAATCAGGAGATAATAAATTCTTCTTTACCGGTAACTGCAAAATGACCGACCATCGCCCCCATTGGCTAGAATTAGCGGAATATATCGCCCTAGGCTTAACCCTGCTTACCCTTATGGCCATGGGTGCCGGGTTTTTGCTTTTATTCCTCCTAGTAGTGACTTTCGGGTTGAATATTCTCAATCGTCTCCGAGAAAGAACCCTGCAACGTCAACGCTTAACTGAGATGACCGGTCAATTACAGAGTCAGTGGGAAGAAGAAAAAGAAGCTTTATCAGCACAAATACAGTCCCTGAGTCCCGCGGTGGCCAGGGATAACGCCCGTGCGGTCGCAGAATTAGAGGAGAATATTCTCGCCCTCGAACAGTCCTACAATCAAATTATTCAATATATCAACCGTAACGCGCTGCTCGAACGCATCGAACATCTGGAAAAATCCTACGGTCGTTTACACAGAGAGATTTTGCCGATTAACGAAGAATCGGCCGATATTAGCGCAACAAAAGCGGAAAATGAGCCACAAATCACCCTACCCGCCCTTAATTTAACTCCCACTTCCCCCCCCGTCGATATACCCCATTGGCACTATTATCGCCGTCTGACCGCCCATCGGGAAATGATCACAGCGATCGCAATTACCGAGGATCAACGGTTTTTAATTAGCGTTAGTTGGGATCGTACCCTAAAAATCTGGGATTTTGCGAGAGGAACCCTGATTAATACGGTTGAAGCTCATGATCAGGGCATTTTAGCCCTAGCAGTCACCAGAAACGGCGATTATCATCTAGCGACGGGAGGATTCGATCAAACCGTTAAATTATGGACTTTAGCCAGCGATGCCAGTAATCTGGAATTAGAGCAAATTTTCCTCGGTCATCTCGGTTCGATTCACGGCCTGGATTTTGCCCCCCGTTGGCATTTTTTGGTTAGTGGTAGTTACGATCAAACCCTAAAACAGTGGAATTTAGAGCAGGAAACCGAAGAATTTAGTTCCTATGACAGTCTGGGGGCAATTTATGCCCTAGCAGTGGCTCCTAATCAAGATTTTATTGCCGCAGCTGGAGGTGATGGCACTGTCACCCTCTGGCAATTGGGATCGGGAGCAAAAATCGCCGTCTTATCCGGTAACGTTTCTTCGGTGCAGAGTCTTGCAATCGCTGCCGATGGTCAGATTATTGCCGCCGGTTGTGTGGATGGTACGGTGAAAATCTGGCAATACGACCCGGAGAAAAGCGGTCATTTTGCGCCAATTCGGGTGATTAATGCCCATAATGGTCAGGTGACAAGCTTGCTATTCGCAGAGGAGGGTCAGTGGTTATTTACCGGGGGAACCGACGGAGAGATTAAAATCTGGTTAGCCAATTATCAACAGGCGATCGCAACTCTCACCGCCACCAATGAGCGATCATCGCCGATCTCCAGTTTAGTTCTCAGCCCCGATTATTGCCACCTAGCGGCGGCCGCGGCCGATGGCAGCATCACCATCTGGGAAAATATCACTTAATGGTCGATCGAACTAGAAAAATTGTATAATGTAATGTCCCGGACTCGGTCGGGCCAGTTTGACCCAAAGAAAAAGTGACTGAGTTAACTGTCGTTTCTGCCTAATAGTTGTCATCGGGGCATCGAGAACGCGAGAGCGATCGCTTATCCCAGAATCATTACCCATAGTAAAAAATTCAGAATGAAGACTCCAACAGATCAAAGATTTGATTACGTCAAAATCGGTTTAGCGTCCCCCGAGAGAATTCGGCAATGGGGAGAAAGAACCCTACCTAACGGTCAAGTCGTCGGAGAAGTAACCAAACCAGAAACGATCAACTATCGGACTCTTAAACCGGAAATGGATGGGTTATTCTGCGAGAAAATTTTTGGCCCCTCGAAAGACTGGGAATGTTGGTGTGGTAAATACAAACGCGTCCGTCACCGGGGGATTGTCTGTGAACGTTGCGGGGTAGAAGTCACCGAGTCGCGGGTACGTCGTCATCGCATGGGTTTTATCAAATTAGCCGCCCCCGTCACCCACGTTTGGTATCTTAAAGGTATTCCCAGTTATCTCAGTATCCTGCTCGATATGCCCCTGCGGGACGTGGAGCAAATCGTCTATTTTAATGCCTATGTGGTTCTCGATCCGGGTAATGCGAGCAATCTTAGTTATAAACAACTCCTCAGCGAAGATCAATGGTTAGAGATCGAAGAAGAAATCTACGCAGAGGATTCGGAATTAGTCGGTATTGAAGTGGGGATCGGGGCCGAGGCTATCCAAAGACTCTTACAGGAAATTAACCTGGAAGAAGAAGCGGAAAGACTGCGGACGGAAATTGTCGAAAGTAAGGGGCAAAAACGGGCAAAATTAATTAAACGTCTCCGGGTAATCGATAACTTTATCGCCACGGGTTCTCAGGCAGAATGGATGGTTTTAAGCGTAATTCCCGTGATTCCCCCCGATTTACGCCCGATGGTGCAGTTGGACGGCGGCCGTTTTGCCACCTCTGACCTGAACGATCTCTACCGTCGGGTGATTAACCGCAATAACCGTTTATCCCGTCTGCAAGAAATTCTCGCCCCCGAAATTATCGTCCGCAACGAAAAACGGATGTTACAGGAGGCCGTCGATGCTTTAATTGATAACGGTCGTCGTGGTCGCACGGTGGTGGGAGCCAATAATCGCGCCCTGAAGTCTTTATCGGATATTATCGAGGGTAAACAGGGGCGTTTCCGTCAAAATCTCCTCGGTAAACGGGTGGACTATTCGGGACGTTCGGTTATCGTTGTCGGTCCGAAATTGAAGATCTATCAATGCGGTTTACCCAGGGAAATGGCGATCGAATTGTTCCAACCCTTCGTTATCCATCGTTTAATTAAATTAGGCATCGTCAATAATATCAAGGCGGCCAAGAAAATGATCCAACGGGGGGATGTCAACGTTTGGCACGTCTTGGATGAAGTGATCACGGGACACCCGGTGATGTTAAACCGCGCCCCCACCCTGCACCGTTTGGGCATTCAGGCGTTTGAACCGATATTGGTGGAGGGCCGGGCGATTCAGTTACATCCCCTCGTCTGTCCCGCTTTTAACGCTGACTTTGACGGGGACCAAATGGCCGTACATATTCCCCTCTCCCTGGAAGCACAATCGGAAGCGCGCCTGTTGATGTTAGCTTGTCATAATATTCTCTCACCGGCGACCGGTCGTCCGATTGTTGCCCCTTCTCAGGATATGGTTTTGGGTTGTTATTATCTCACGGCCGAAAATCCCAAGGCCCAAAAGGGTGGAGGTCGTTATTTCGCCAGCATGGATGACGCTATTCGCTCTTTCGATCAGGGATTGGTGGATCTGCACGCTTCTGTGTGGTTGCGTTTACCGGTCGGAGAAAAGGTGAAAACCAATAAACCCGATGAGGAAGTCCTGGAAACGGAAACTCTCCCCGATGGCAGCATCTGGAAATATTATCGGGAGCGCAAAACCCGCGAGAAGGATGGTCAGATAATTTCCCAGTATGTGCGTACTACTGTAGGGCGAATTATCTACAATAAGACGATTCTAGAAGCTTTGGTGGTCTAGAGAGAGATTGAACTAGGGTGGGCAATGCCCACCTTAATTTTTAGGGTAAAGCGGCAATACATTCTATTTCCACTAGCACATCTTTGGGAAGACGGGCCACTTCCACACAGGCCCGGGCCGGCGCAGTTTCCGGGGGGAAATAACGGGCATAAACTTGATTCATTGCCCCGAAATTGGCTAAATCCGAGAGAAAGACGGTAGTTTTCACCACATTTGACCAATTGGCTCCTGCGGCGGTTAAAATGCCCTCTAGATTGGCCATAACTTGTTCGGTTTGGGCGCTAATTTCCCCGGAGACGATTTCACCCGTGACGGGATCTAGGGGAATTTGTCCCGCAACAAAGAGAAAAGGACCAGTAGCGGCGATCGCTTGATTATAGGGACCCACAGGGGCCGGAGCTTTATCAGTACGGATGACCTGATTATTCATGGGCAGGATAGTTAAAAAAGATAACATTGAATCAATTGAATATTTTCCCAGTTTTTCGAGCGCTTACAGTTAATTTTCGCTGGTTAGGGGGTTTAATTTTGACTGATTGTCTTTGTCGAAGATGCGCTAAAAGCGATCCTGTGAGAAATAAGTCAACAGTTATGACGTTGCAATTCTGCATCTAACTCTGTTAACCAAGCATATATTCTCTCAAAATTATATTTAGTTTTAGAAGGAGCGTCATAAGTTGTCAAAGTACCTTTAGTATGAGTATGAGCAGCTTGATTGCGACTTCTCTTTAGATTAACAAGATAACCTTTTAAAGCACTAATTTTACCAGTTGTTTCTAACTGTTCTTCGATTTTTTCTAATGTTGCTAAACCAATAACCATCATCAACATTTTTCTAAAAGCTTCATATTGAAAGTTAGAGTTAGGCTTAATAATCTCGTCTTTGATGAATTTTTGGTTGGCTTCGGACTTTAAGCATCGTTTAGCACATCTTAAAACTATATCATCCATAGTTTCCTCGATCCAGCCACATAATTCTATAAGAGCTAGTTTAGAATAAGAAGAAGTTTTTTGATCATCAGCTGTAGGGTCATTATAGAGTTGATCAAGCCAGTTTAACGTCTTGAGTAAATAATCTTTAGTAACCATTACCAGTAGATGAAAAAATTTTGATAGATGTATTAATTCTCTCTAAAGCCTTATCTTTTTGATAAATACCACCAGCTAAATTTTTAGTCAAAAATGGTTCAGATTTTATTAATCTAGAATAATTGTCTTGTAATTTATCATTGGAGAGCTTGACTAAAGTATCTAAATTTTTGGCAACTCCTAAGAGAATTCCCTCAGCAATAACTTTACTGGTTTTGAGAGGTTCCTTTTTGAAGATTCTATCATAAATCAAGTCAACAGTTTGCTTGAATAATTGATCTTGATCTTGAATAAAATCTTCGTGAGCAAATCTATGTTTATACATATAATCATTTAAAAATCCTGTCAATTTCCCCTTGTAGTTCTGGTATTCATCATAAAAAGCAAAGAAACGAAGCACTAATTCTTCATCTTCAAATCGAGATGCTTTTTTCTGCTTTCGATCCATCAGCAAAAGCCAGTTTTCATATTGAGCGCATTTTTTTAAAAAACTATTAAACTCGCCATTATAGATACAATTTCTGATCTCCTGATTATTGAGTTTTACTCCACCAGTATTTAAGCGATGGAAAATGTTAAAAATATAATTATTATGAGTTTTTTTGCTGGAGTCATAGCGAATCATGGTGATGGGAATAGTCATATTTTCTACGCGTTCATATAATTCTTCATGCTGAGTTTTTATTTCCTCAACTGTTTTTCCAGAAATAGACGAATCTACATCAGCTAATTTTGATAGCTTCCAATTTT
This sequence comes from Microcystis sp. M109S1, assembly GCF_020247025.1. NCBI lineage: Bacteria > Bacillati > Cyanobacteriota > Cyanophyceae > Chroococcales > Microcystaceae > Microcystis > Microcystis sp. M109S1. Next base: position 7,426 of record NZ_JADBRW010000315.1, on the reverse strand, counting down.
CAGTAGTTAAAAATTTGACGATGGTACTAATTCGTTGTAATCCATCGATGATATAGCGTTTATCTGTCTTATAGTCAAGACTAATACACATACTAGGAATCGGTAACTGTTTCATTAAACTATCAATAAAACGAGTTTGTTGTGGATCAGTCCACACCACATCTCTTTGAAAATCTGGATCGATAACCAATTGTTTTTTTTGATACATTCTAACTAGATCAGAGCAGGATCGCTGCTCATTGTAAGCAATAATATCCGCAGGAGGAAAATCCACATCATCTTCTTCCTCTAGATACTTTTCTTCTTCGGCTGCTAGTAATTTCTCTTCTTGACTGAGATAATTAACCATAATTTTTATCCGTCCTAATATTGCCAATTCAAAAATGAAACGCACGACTCCTTAAGAGTTGACAGAAAAAGGCTCATCAGGTACTGTCTGATCAATACAACAACAGATCAGACACAAAAACGAAGCCACCAACATCTTAACATAGAACAAAGAAACTTGCTCTATCAACTTGGTCAAGAGGGAAATTTATCTCAACGGCAAATGGCAGCTGGGATGTCATCAAAGCACGACCAAAGCGAGAATTAAGAAGGAATCAAGGTTCCCTCGGATGCTATCTACTGAAAATTGGTATCTTCATCGATTAAGTTAGCAATGCGAGTATAATAATCCAGTAATCCAGTGACAGGATAGCGGTCTGCTAGAGCGATCGAGGGAATATAAGGTATGATTAGATAGTCTTCTGAATCTATATCTATATTTTTGTCAATATCCTTTTGGAAAATTTGCCAAGCATGAGTAACTTTAGTTATTCCCGTATCACTTAAATCGGGAACGGGTGAAAAAACAAAATTAAGCGAAAGTCGGCCAAAAGAAGTCAAAGATTTCAAAACAAGCTCGATTCCTTTTTGATTTTGTTCGTTAGGAAATAAAAAAATAATTGCTTCGTTGGCTGCCTGTAGTAAAGATAAAGCTCCCCATTCATTGATTCCAGTACACGAATCTACTAAGATAAGATCAGGTTTTAACTGATTTTGAATCTCTCGACTAAAAGTTGACCAGAGTGTTTCCCCATTATCGAGAATTGTTGTTGCTCGCAGATCATCAACTTTAGTAATGTAATCAAGACTCAAATAACCCGCAGGAACAATAAATAGTCTTCCCGTTGCATCGGGAATATTAACTTCTCCAAATATTTTAGTGATATTAATCTTTGCTTCTACACCTTCTGGTAAATAGGATTTTTCATAAAAATAGTCCACAATTCCGTATTCCGGTAAGGGATTTAAGGGAAAAGCTGTGCTTAACCCCGGTGCTTCTAAATCCAAGTCAACAGCTACTACTTTACGACCTCGCATCGCTAAAATCCAAGCAACATGAATTAAAGCAGTTGTCCTACCTACTCCCCCTTTAAAAGAATAAAAAGTTACGGTTCTAGGAAGACAAAGTTCGGGAGAAGACGGTGATTGATTTTGTGGATTAGCTGACCACAAGGCTAAATCCTGCCAAGTGTGAATTGATTTTGCGTCCAGAAGTTGTGGAGCTTTTAGATCGAGAGAGGCTGCCTCCTGAATAGTATATAAAGATATAAAACCTAAAGATTTATGCTGTTGTCCTATGTCATTTTTAACTGCTTCTCTTCGCTGAGTTGTTGATAAATTTTTAAACTTATCACTGACGATAGTTATATTCAAAAGTCCAGCAGTAGATAGATTGAGATCAACCCATTCTTGTGCTTTTTTTTGAACATATATATCTGTTAATTTTTGTTTCAGTGATCTTAACCAAGTTTCTGACATAACTATCTCCTTAAAGTTGAGTAGCTTGAGAAATAAGCCAATTTTTCAGACCTGTATAAGCTGATAACCACTCTTTGTATTTATCGTCATTCGGTTCACTGCTGGAATAACGCATATCTATAAAATTTTGACTAGGGTTTTCTACCGGTTTTTCTACTATATTAATCCATTTTATCACGTCTGGATAATTTTGAACTCTCGAATAGAGACGATTATTACTTTTTAGAGCTGCTGTCAAACTGTGACCCGGATTAGTTATGGTATGTCCAGGGTTATTGGACTTAGTTTTCCATTCTTTATTGGATACCGAAGCTAAGATCATAGATTTCAGCAAACATTCGATCGTAATACCTCCAAAGTGCATAGCAGCTATTTTCCTATTAGATTCACAAAGTATTTCTGTATCTTGATGACGTTCTGAAAAAGCTGATTGGTAATCTTCCATCCCTAATTATCTATTCCCTAGAGTTAATACCTGTGAATAAGTTTTTAGCTGAGGATTAAACAAGGGTACTTTATTAGACAATAAAGCACCCTTTTAATTTAGCTTAGAACTCTCCTTTTAAAGCGGCATTACAGCGCTCACAAATAGTGGGATCATCGGCAAATTTTCCCACTTGAGTGGAATAATTCCAACAGCGATCGCATTTTTCGCCGTCTGCTTTGACAATTCCCACCGAAACAAAGTCCGATTCTCCCTTATATTCTGCGGTTTGAATTGCGCTAATATCCCTGACTAATTCCACTTGAGAAGAGAGAAATAGATAACGCAATTCATCGACTTTATTCCCCGTCAAACTATCACAATTGTTGAATAATTCTAACTCCTGTTTTAAGGTTTCATCGGGAACATAAAGTAAAACTTTTGCCTCTAAAGAAGCGCCGATCGCTTTATCATTTCTGGCAGTTTCCATCACCTTATTAACTTCGGTGCGTAGCTGCCGGAATTTGGCCCATTTATCGGCCAATTCGCGATTATTCCAAGCAGGATCGATGTTTAGCCATCCTGACTCAAACACCGATAAATAAGGAGTTTTGTAGGGGAGAAATTGCCAGATATCTTCCGCTAGATGAGACAGGACAGGAGCGATCGCTTTAGCGAGATTTTCTAAAGCAATAGCATAGACTGTTTGACAACTGCGACGACGGAAAGAATTAGGATCAGAAATGTATAAACGATCCTTAGCGATGTCGATATAAAAGTTAGATAAATCGACAACACAAAAATTCTGTACCGTCTGGAAAAAGCGGAAAAATTGGAAACTTTCAAAAGCTGCCGTTACTTCCGTAAACACTTCCGAGATACGATGTAACATATAGCGATCAATCTCCGGTAGATCTTCATAAGCTACCGCATCTTTAACGGGATCAAAATCATTTAAACTCCCCAGTAAAAACCTGGCAGTATTACGGATTTTATTACGGATATCTACCAACTGTTTGAGAATATTTTGACCGATATTCACATCATTGGTATAGTCCACCGAGGACACCCATAACCGAATCACATCCACCCCATAAGCGGGTTCTTTTTTCTGGTCTTTACCACCATTAATGATCACATTAGGATCGATGACATTACCCAGAGATTTACTCATTTTTCGTCCCTGTTCATCCAAAACAAAACCGTGAGTTAACACCGTTTTATAGGGAGCAATACCATTAGCAGCGACACTGGTTAATAAACTCGATTGAAACCATCCCCGATGCTGATCCGATCCTTCTAGATACATATCCGCAGGATAACTTAATTCTGGTCGAGCATTAGCCACTGCATTCCAACTAGAACCAGAATCAAACCACACATCCATAGTATCCATTCCCTTGCGATAACTGCGACCATTATCGCGATAACTGGGAGGTAACAATTCCTCTACCGATAACTCCCACCAAGCATTAGAACCCTTGACAGCGAAGATAGCTTGAACGTGATTAATCGTCTCCTCCGTTAACAGAGGTTCATTCGTTTCTTCGTCATAAAAAACAGGAATAGGAACCCCCCAACTGCGCTGACGAGAGATACACCAATCGCTTCTTTCACTGACCATAGAAGTGATGCGATTCTTACCCGTTGCAGGAATCCAACGCACCGAATCAATCGCTTCTAAAGCTAATTCTCGGAATCCTTCCACAGAAGCAAACCATTGTTCTGTTGCGCGGAAAATTGTCGGTTTTTTGGTTCTCCAATCGTAGGGATATTTATGCTGGTATGCTTCCTCTTTCAGTAACGCACCCTTTTCTGTCAGTGCTAAAATGATTGCTTCATTGGCATCTTTCAAGACATTTAAACCCGCAAATTGTCCCGCTTCTGCGGTGAAATTTCCCTTATCATCGACAGGAGAAAGTATCGGTAAACCGTAACGTTGGCCGACGATATAATCCTCCTGACCATGACCGGGAGCAGTATGAACTAATCCGGTCCCAGAATCGGTGGTGACATAATCCCCACCGATGAGAATAGCACTTTCTCTGTCAAACAAAGGATGACGATATTTAGTATGTTCTAATTCCAGACCTTTAACCGTTGCTTTAATCGTCAAAGTTGTGTTAAAAGTGTCGGCCAATTTTTCGACTAAATCCGTCGCTACAATTAGATAATTAGACTCGCTAGTTTCCACCACTGAATAGTTTAATTCTGGGTTTAATGCGACGGCCAAATTCCCGGGTAAAGTCCAGGGAGTAGTCGTCCAGATAGCGACGGATAAATTAGGCAAAAATGGCGTTAAAACTGGGGTTGAAACTGACGTAATCGGAAAAGCAACATAGACACTGCGAGAAGTGTGACCTTCAGGATATTCTAATTCGGCCTCAGCTAAAGCGGTTTGAGAACTGGGACTCCAGTGAACCGGTTTTAGTCCCCGATAAATATAACCTTTCAGGGCCATTTTTCCGAATACGGCAATTTGAGCGGCCTCGTATTCAGGTTGTAGGGTTAAATAGGGATTTTCCCAGTCTCCCCAGACTCCATACCTTTTGAAACCTTCACACTGTTCTTTTTGCGTTTGAAGGGCAAAATCGTGGGCTTTCTGACGTAATTTCAAAGGGGTTAGACCCTCTTTTTCCGAGCTTTTGAGACTTTGTAAAACCTTCAGTTCGATCGGCAACCCGTGACAATCCCAACCCGGCACATAGCGCACTTTGTAGCCTTGCAGCAGTTTATATTTATTGATAATGTCTTTGAGAATTTTATTTAAAGCATGACCGATATGCAGAGACCCGTTAGCGTAGGGTGGTCCATCGTGGAGAATAAATAATTCTTTGGGGTTATTTTGCGCTAATTTCTCATATATTTGCTCATCTTGCCAGAATTTCTGGATTTCTGGCTCACGTTTGCTGGCATTTGCTCGCATATCAAAGTCAGTTTGGGGCAAATTAACGGTATCTTTGTAACTTTTAGCGTTGGACATTCTGGCAAACCTATGGATATCAATCGTTTTCGGGATTCATTCCTAAATAACGTCTCTTTGAGAGTCGTTATTTCTATTTTGTCACATAATTGTAATATTTATATTACAAATGACAATCATTGATCTATTAGTCTACCGAGATTGAGTCCAAGAGCAATGATTCCGAAAGGCTATAATTTAGTTATTCGAGAATAGGGAGCATGAGGACCATGGTGACGAATCCTAATTTTTTTTATGTCTCTCCAGAAGTGTATCTAGAAGGGGAAAGAGTCAGTCCGATCAAGCACGAGTACCGAAAAGGACGGATTTATGCGATGGTAGGGGCAAAAAAGCCGCATATTGTCTTAAATACTAATCTAGCCACTTTATTGAATATCCATCTCGATGATAGTCCCTGTCTTGTTCTCACTTCCGATATCAAAGTCCGGTTAGAGGAGGCAAATTGTTATTATTATCCCGATATTGCGGTGGTTTGTGACGAGAGAGAGATTAACAATACCGATGATTTTATTCTCTATCCCGTTCTGATTATTGAAGTATTATCGAAATCTACGGAATCCTTTGATAGGGGTGATAAATTTAGCGATTATCAAACCTGTCCCACCTTAAAAGAATACATTCTTATCCATCAAAACCAGATGAAAATTGAATGTCACCGTCGCGAGGATTCGGTAATCTGGAAAGAACAGATCTATGAAGCGGGAGATGAGGTAGAATTTACCCGTGTAGGATTCCGGGGATCGATCGCTTCTATCTATCGCAAAGTCCCCGGTTTGGTATGATTACAATTCTTTTTTGACAGCGCACTTTTATGTTCCTAGGGATAGGGGTAAATCTGTCTCCCTTTGCCTACAAACCGAGATGATCAGGCATTTAATTCTATTTATCAAACCTGTAGGAAGTTTTCGTTTTGGGTAGCTGTTCGTCAATACCAAATTAGGTTATACTTTATGTCTATGGGAAAGGCTGTAAATTGCGATCAAAAAACAGAAATTTAGCGATCGCTGTTAGTTCCCAACTGCCCTAGGGAACAATAAACATAGCTGAAAGACAGCACTCGATCGTGTAAGGTCAGGGCAAACCCTAATTACTGTCATAATATTTCTCAAAAAAAGCGGAGAAAAAAGCAAGTTCTGCCCTTCTCTCCTCCAGTCTAGCGATTAATTACATGGAAACAGCAGTGAGTAATTTTTAATTACTATTCACCGCTTTAGTAAGCACCGTTATTTTTGGGAAAAACCACAACACCGATAGTTCTGAAGATTACCCAGATATCGGTTAACCAGTTACGCGAATTAACGTAATACACATCCATCTGCACCCGCAGGGGATAGGGGATGTCATTACGTCCGGAAACTTGCCATAAACCAGTCAAACCGGGGCGAATAGTTAAAACTTTGTCGATGCGATTGCCATATTTCTGCAATTCTTCGGGAACTAAAGGCCGCGGACCGACGACGCTCATATCTCCTCGCAGGACGTTCCAGAATTGGGGAAACTCGTCTAAACTGGTTAAGCGGAGAAACTTGCCAATCCAAGTTATACGGGGATCGTCCTTAAGCTTGAAATTATCCTCGAATTCCGCCCGCAGTTGGGGAGAGTCTTCCATCAGTCTCTCTAATACCTTATCCGCATCCATTACCATAGTACGGAATTTAATACAGTTGAAATGCTGGAAGTTTTGACCGACGCGCTTCTGCACATAGAAGACCGGACCGGGGGAACTAATCGCGATCAATAAGGCTAAGATTAAATAAAGCGGCGAAAAGAAAATTAGAACCGATAGGGAGAAAACGATATCGAATAATCGTTTTGAGGTATCGCCGTCTAAAGCTATTAACCAAGATTTTTGATGCCGTCTACCAGAGACCGAAGGTTTGAACCCTCGCTTCATCAAAGCTTGTAGAGCCTTGACGGAGATAAGTTGGCTATTAGCAGTCATCTTACTCCTTCACATCACACACACCACACAGTACCCATGATAAAGCCACAAGACCGAAAAAACAAGTCTTCAGTCCAATAAATGGCACTGGCAATTTTAGAGCCTTTGTACTGAACAATCTCTAATTAGGGTTTGCGGCTAGGTCAGTGGCTTTTGTTCGGGCGTTGGTAGCTGGTGGCGGTGTGTTGGTTTCGTTTCCGTCTGGGGTTTGTCCTATTGGTTTACTTCCTTCCTCTTCGTCTAGTCGTTGTTTCAGTGGCTTGGGTTCTGG
>NZ_JADBRW010000314.1:0-11234 GCF_020247025.1 Microcystis sp. M109S1 | reverse complement strand
AGAAAAAGGATAACTAGATAGCAAGTGATATTCTAGTAGGTTCGGTTCAGACATAATCGTGTAAGACCTAAGTAAGGGAAACCAGAAAGGGCTGTGATTAGCTCAAGAATCCTCACGCCTTTAGGCCCAGGAGTGTCAAACTGGAAGCAGATCGAAATTATACTTGTAACCATTCTATTTATCATGACACCGAACCCTGCCTTTTCCATGGACGATTTTGCCAAAGCTCTTGATCAATACGATTATCAATTTGAAAAAGGGCAGATCGTGCGCGGGAGAGTCGATCAACACACCTCCGATGGAGCATTCATCGATATTGGCGGCAAATCCTCCGCTTTTATTTCTTTAAGGGAAATTTCCCTGGAAAATGTTCCTTCCATTGCCGAAGCTTTACCCATAGATGCAGAATTCGATTTTCTGATTACCCGTGGACAGGACGCGGAAGGACAAGTTACCCTGTCTCTGCGGCAATTATTACTACAAAAAGCTTGGGAAAATGTCAGGGAAATCTCTGAAAGTGGCAAGTCGGTGCAGCTGCGCGTCACGGGGGTGAATAAGGGGGGAGTGACGGGAGAAGTGGAGGGATTAAAAGGATTTATCCCTCGCTCCCATTTAATAGAAAAAAGTGATTTAGATTCCCTGATCGGACAACTTTTAACCGCAACTTTTATTCAAATCGATCAAGAAAATAATAAATTAGTTTTATCTCAGCGAGAAATTGCTCGCGCTAACGCTATCAGTCAATTAGCTGTGGGTAAATTATTAAGTGGCACCGTGGTTAAATTACAACCCTACGGTGTCTTTGTCGATTGCGGTGGAGTGACGGGATTACTCCATGCTAAACAGGTGACGGGAGCCTCTTTTAATTCTCCCATGACTTTCTTTAAAGTTGGTCAAGCAATTAAAGTGGTAGTCGCGGAAATTGACGAATATAAAAATCGCATTTCCCTATCCACAAAAATCCTCGAAGCACACCCCGGCGAAATTCTCGAAAACTTTGCTGAAGTCATGGAAACAGCAGCAGAAAGATTAAAACAAGCTCAGGGAAAAACACCCGAAAGTTAGCGTAGGGTGGGTTAGGCGACAATAATTTAGATATTTTACCACCTATTTAGTATTCGCCGTAACCCACCATCAGTTATCAGGTGAATTTGTCTCCTCTCTCCTGTCTCCTTTTTACTTGACCAAGATGTTTCAAGATCGGATAGCAATTTTAGGGACTATGCACGGAAAAGAGCGGGTAATTGCACCGATTTTAGCGCAAGAAATAGGCCTTAAGGTGATTGTACCCGATAATTTTGATACCGATCGCTTTGGCACTTTTACCCGGGATATTAAGCGCATCGGGACACAAATTGAAACCGCTCGCAGGAAGGCACAACAAGCGATCGAGCTTTCGGGATACGATATCGGAATTGCTAGTGAGGGTAGTTTTTATCCCTATCCCAACTTGCCGCTAGTTTCCTGTAATCGTGAATTGATTTTATTGTTCGATCGAGTCCATAATCTAGAAATAATTGGTCAAGCAATAGTCACGGAAACTAATCACGCTCACCAAACTGTAACTAATCTAGCAGATGCTTTAGAATTTGCCGAAAAAATAGGGTTTCCTAGTCATGGTTTAGTGGTGATGTTTGATAAAAATTCTCTCGACTCCGAGAATATTTTTAAGGGAATTACCGACTGGAAAAATTTAGTTAAAATTGTTGAAGATATTCTTGACAAAAACGGCAAAGTACACCTAGAAACCGATATGCGCGCTATGCACAATCCCACGCGCATGAAAGCAATTGTTGCCGCAACAGCAAATCTGGTTCAGAAACTTAATCAATTATGTCCTAATTGTGGTTGTCCGGGGTTTGATATTATCGAAATAACATCGGGTTTACCCTGTGGTTTATGTCACTTTCCCACCTCTTTAATTAAACTGGAACTATACGGTTGTCAAAGGTGTGATTATCGAGAGGAAAAACTCTTTCCCAACGGTCAAAAAACTGCCGATCCAATGTATTGTGAATATTGTAATCCCTAAAGATAGCTTTTCTATGGAAAGAATTTTAGAACCAGAAGTAATGGATGATCGGGAAGAAGCGCTCGAATATGATGCCATGGACTTCACCGAAGTTAATACTAATTTCGCTAAAGAAGCCGTACAATTGGCCGGTATTAATGCTAGGGTGTTAGATGTAGGAACCGGTACTGCACGCATTCCGATTATGATCAGTCAACTACGTCCCCAATGGCAAATTATCGCTATTGATCTGGCCGATTCTATGTTAGAAATTGGTCAAAAAAATATCCTTAATGCTAACTGTCAAGAACAGATCAAATTGGAGAAAGTTGATGGAAAAAATCTTCCCTACCAATCCGAGCAATTTGATTTAGTTATTTCTAATAGTTTAATCCATCATCTCAAGTATCCTCTGCCTTTTTTACGGGAAATTAAGCGAGTTTTAAAACCCAATGGGGGCATTTTTTTAAGAGATTTATTCCGTCCCGATTCCGAGGAAATAATCAAGGGGATGGTGAGGGAAATCGATCCTAATTTTTCTCTGCGACAAGCGCAATTATTTCAAGACTCGCTGCGAGCGGCTTTTACCCTAGCAGAAATCGCAGATTTAATCCAGCAGTCGGGCTTAGAAAATGTTAAAATTTATCAGTCTTCCGAACGTCATTGGACAGCTATAAAAACGAGTAAAAACTAATCAATAAATAAGGGGAAAAGCGAGTTATGAAAGTTGGACTTTTGGGAACGGGATTAATGGGAACGCCAATGGTAGAAAGATTATTAAATCAGAGAATTTCTGTTATTGCCTATAATCGCACCTTAGAAAAATTGACAGCTTTACAGCAGTTGGGAGCCAAAACAGTTAGCTCTCCTGAGCAAGTAATTCAAGAGGCAGATTGTCTGATTTTAATGTTAACTAATGCCGCCGCTATCCAAGAGGTTTTAGGATTAAATTCCGAGCAATCCAACTTTAATAATCGTACTATTATCCAGATGGGAACTATTGCTCCTTCTGAAAGTAAACAACTGCGAGATCAAATTGTTGCTAAAGGGGGAGAATATCTAGAAGCACCCGTGTTAGGAAGTATTCCCGAAGCTAAAAAGGGGACTCTCTTAGTTATGGTGGGAGCAACGGAGAAACAGTTCCATCAATGGTCAAATTTATTAGCACATTTTGGTCAAGAACCGATGTTAATCGGGGAAGTGGGAACCGCCGCGGCGTTAAAATTAGCTTTAAATCAATTAATTGCCGCTCTAACCAGTGCTTTTGCTTTGAGTTTAGCTTTTTTATCCCAGCAAGGAGTAGAGCTAGAAAAGTTCATGACTATCCTGCGTCAAAGTGCCTTATATGCGCCTACTTTTGACAAAAAATTAACCAGAATGTTAGAGAAAAATTATGCTAACCCTAATTTTCCCACTAAACATTTACTCAAAGATGTCAATCTCTTTTTAGAGGAATCGGAGAGGTTAGATTTAACCACTTTTCCCCTAACAGGAGTACAGCGCCTTCTTGAAAAAGCTTTAGAAATGGGATTCGCAGAACAAGATTATTCAGCTTTATACGGGGCGCTGAAAAAAGAATTATAAACCGCTTGCCAACATCAAAAAGACTCTCTTTGGTTTGTCTAGTCGGACAAAAGTAAACATTCGACCTCTTGTAAAAATCAAAAATTGTTGTTAGGGTTAGGAGTCAGTAGCCAGTAGTCAGTAGTCAGGAGAATTAAGAATGAATAATAATCAATTAAATGGTCTATTTACAAATTTTAGGCAATTTAATCCTTATTTTTGAGGCTTATTATTAAGATAACTGTAATACTTACTTTACTGATAGGAAAAAAAACGGTAAAAGGCTTTAAATTTTCCTTAAGCTTTGTTGAGGTAGCCAGAAGAGGGGGTTAGAGTAGGAAGTGATGGAATTTTGGGCATATTTTTCTATGACGTTGACTGAATTTGGATTATTAGCGGGTTTACTTGCCCCCGGTATTCTACTCTCGATTTTGGTGATGGTGAGTTTTGCCAAAGGGGGCTAAAAACTGATAGAGACACCGATCAAAGTGTCTCTATCTTGGGTGAAGATTAATCTATTTTTGGTTTTTTGCCCAATTTAATTGATTCTGTAGCTAACAAAATTGATTCTAAATGATGGCGCTTCTCCACTTGACCGAGGAAATAACCTGTCATCATCGCTGAAGCGAGAAGATTAGCCAAATTCTCGCGGTCGGTGGTAATTTGTACCGCAAAATCCTCTGAGGGCAACATTCCCACCAATCCCTTGACGTTTTGCGAGATAATATCTTTAATTTCGCTACTGACCGATTGGGCTATTCTCTCAAGGGTTTCAGGATGCTGCTGCTGGAGATACTGCATCAGACAGTTATCATTTTGTTCTTCGGTTTCCCAGGGAAAAAAATCAGGATTAAAAGTCATCAGAACTCCCACGCTGTAGTGGTTATTAGATTTAGGTTAACAAATCGCTCTTCTTGATTGCCCGAAGTCCCCCATCTTCCTCAAGTTTAGCTCAGTGATCAGAAACATCTCCCCATAATATACCCTCTCTCTCCTTATTCCTGATCGGTAGGTTCCAGAATACCCTGTTCCCTAAGATTGTCAACCTCGAAATATTGATGAAATTTATCGGTTACTTCTAACCAGTAGGATCTGCCTTCGTTTTGCTTGCGTTTTCTCACAAATCCTCGTTCTACCAAGTCCTGAACCTGTTGATAGGCCGTACTGCCTCGTAAATTAATTAAATCCGCTTGTAAAATCGGTTCTTTTAGTGCGATCGCTGCCAAAGTACGGAGGGTTCCCGTACCTAATTCGGCCGGGATCAGGTCTTCGATCAAATTCTGATAAGCTGACCGCAATTGTAAACTATAACCGAGGGGGGTTTCCACCACTGCCAAGGCACTATCCCGGTGGGCATAATCGGACATTAATTCGATCATGGCATCTTCCACCGTCAAGCGATCGCTGTTAGTTAATGTCACCATCTCGGTTAAGGGGACAGGCTGCCCTTTTAGATAAAGTATCGCTTCTAGACGGGTAGCTAGTCTGATCTCCTGGTGGGGTTCCGCGCTCAATCTCGACTACCTAAGTTTAGACAATGATTTGATATTCTACTAGAAGACGAACGAGAAAATTATGGAAACTTTTTGGAGTCAGGTTTTAGACTTTTGTTATCAGGCTACCGGCCAGGTGGGCGATCGCTTACTGGCTGATTTTGGCAAATTACAGGCCACCAATAAAGCAGATGGGACTTTAGTGACGGCTGCCGACCGTTGGTCTGATGGGGAATTGCGATCGCTAATTGCCCGCACTTTCCAGGATCATGGAGTCCTAACCGAGGAAACTACCCATATTTTCCCGGATCAAGAATGGTGTTGGGTAGTGGATCCAATCGACGGCACGACTAATTTTACTCGCGGTATTCCCATCTGGGGCATTTCCCTAGGACTTCTCTACTGGGGGACTCCCGTGTTCGGATTTGTTTATCTCCCCTGCCTAAAACAGGCCTATTATGGTTATTGGTACGGTGAGACGGGTTTAACCGGTCCAGAGGGAGCCTACCGTGATGGTCAACCGATTCACACCAGCGAAGATTTTCCCAGCAAAAATCATCTGTTTAATCTCTGCGCTCGTAGTACAGATATATTTAAAAATCCCTTTCCCTGCAAAGTGCGGATGATAGGAGTGGCTAGTTATAATCTGCTTTTGGTTGCCGATGGCACGGTTTTGGGAGGAGTGGAAGCAACCCCGAAAGTCTGGGATATTGCTGCGGTCTGGGCAATTCTACAGGCCGCTGGCGGAGTATTTATCTCTTTAGGAGAAAAGATTTTTCCCTTGCAGGTGGGGGAAAATTATAGCGATCGATCCTATCCCTGTTTAGCCGTGGCTCGATCGAATTTAGCGCCGGTTTTCTTGCCTTTAGTCGGTTTTCTCAAGGATGTTGCTTGAATGGAGAATTGCTCAGGTTAGAATAGCTGCATTTAATGGTTTTATCTCTATTTAGGGCTTGCTGAATAATGGTAAAACCCTTGTGGGTTAAGACTTTGAGAGTTTTTGTAAATCAAAAAGTACCAGATATGGGAGTGATCGGGGGGAAATTTAGGCACTTTTTGCCTGAAAATTAGGTAATTGACCCCCTAAAAATCGCTAAAACCCTACACCCCACACCCTACACCCCACACCCTGCCCCCACGAATTTATTTCATGAGTTTTGATACTTCCTCTCTCAGCGAACGCAACGATAAAGCCGAAGTCTATCAGCCAGTAATTATTCGCCTCGAAAATGTATCTAAAATCTACGGCAGTGGCGAAACCATGGTTAAAGCTCTTAATAACGTCAATTTGAGCCTGAAAAAAGGGGAATATTGCGCTATTATGGGGGCTTCGGGTTCGGGAAAATCCACGGCCATGAATATTATCGGCTGTCTTGATCGTCCCACCTCGGGGTCTTATTATCTAGAAAATCTGGACGTTTCCACGCTGCCGGATGGGGATTTAGCTCAGATTCGCAATCGCAAAATCGGCTTTGTTTTCCAGCAATTCCATCTTTTACCCCAGATGAGTGCGCTGGAAAATGTCATGTTACCAATGATTTATGGTGGGGTTTCTCCCCAAGAAAGAAAGGAAAGAGCGATCGCTGCTTTAACGAAGGTAAAATTAGATAATCGACTGCACAATAAACCCAATCAATTATCGGGGGGACAACAGCAGCGCGTCGCTATTGCTAGGGCAATTGTCAATCAACCTATATTATTACTTGCTGATGAACCGACGGGGGCGCTAGACTCGAAAACTACCCAAGAGGTGATGGCTATTTTCTCGGAATTGAATAACAGTGGCATTACTATCGTCATGGTAACTCACGAGGCTGATGTGGCGCGTCACTCTCAGCGCATTATCTGGTTTAAGGATGGTGAAGTGGTTTATCCTAATCTCGCACCGACGGATTTACATGAGGTGATTGGGTAGGGTGGGGATTTTTCAGTTATCAGTGAACAGTAATCAGTAAACAGTGAAAAGAAAACGACAACTTCCTATATAACTGATTCAAAGCTGATGGCTTACTGCTATAGGTTTGAAACTATTTAACTATTGTTACCTCAGTTTTTGTTTAAGTCTCAATAGTCGCTATTTGAGCAAGGATTACGCAATTAAAAATAGCTGACTTCGTTGTTCAGTTCGCCAAGATTATTGATGCTCGCTACAGTTAAGAATTAAGAAGTAATCGGGTTATGGCAAATCATTGGAGCGGACAAATATGATATTTTAGATTTAAGTTGAGAGTGGCGATTGCCTCTTGATTAAGTCGTTAGGTCGCTTTAACTCTTAGTAGTGATAGTGTCCGTCAAGTTATTTTTTAGTGTGATCGATACTGATTGATTCATTAGGAGGTTGGCTCTTCTCGACTTTGTGTGATAGTTTTTGCTTATGGAATCGTGAAATGTTTACTGGGAAAGACTTTTAGGACTATTTTGCTGAAGAAACTATCAGTATAGACCTAGTTTCCACACAGAAACCAGAAGAGCCGGAGGTTTAGCTTGTCGAATGCTATCTCGTTCCGTTGATTTGGGAAGACTCAAGTTATAGGGATATCTGCTTCGGAGGTTGAATTATGCCAGGGATGCGAAGGGCGGATCGCCGAGATTCTAATAGTGATAATGAGCGCAACAATCCTCGCTCTCGGCAGCCAGAGCCACCCTCTTATCATGAACTGAAACAGCAGCGAGATAATGCTAGAGGTGATAAGTTTTTGTTGCAGCAGGAAAAAGCTCAATTGCAGCAACAGCTTCAGACTTCACAGCTTGCAGTTGATGAATGGGAGCAGCGTGCAACGCAGAATAATCAACTCTATCTTAGTGAGCAGCAAAGATATCAGCAAACTCTTTGTCTTTATAACGAAGAGAAGGCAAAAACTGTTGAATTAATAGCCAAATATCAAGAAGCAGATGCCCGGCGGACGCAATATCTGACTCTGTATAATGAAGCCCAAGAGCTGCTTAAACGAGAAAGACGCTCAAAGGCTGGCATCAAGGGTTGGGAAACTCGCCGTAAAATTGAAAATGAGCGTCTAAAGCAGGAAATTGCTGAAATGGTTGTTCTACTGCGTGAATCGTTGGCAAGCAAGGATGAGGCGGTGAATAACCTTTATGCTTTAGCAGAGCGTATGGATAGGATTCAACAATTAGTTGATTCGGTAGAAGTGGAATCTACTGGTAATCCAGTTGGTTTGCTGCAAAAGCTCAAACGCATTTGGCTTGCCATTAAAGATATCCTTTCTGAATAACTGGACTTCGCCCATACATAAATACTAAAAAATTAACAAAACCCTTACTGCAGGTCGCTTCTAAGAAAAAATTGAAAAGAGACTACTGGGTACATTTTTCACTTGAAAATGGCTGTACCGTTGACTGTATCTGGAGTAGAGCGATGACCTAGAGTTGGCTGTATAGTGATCGCTAACCTGATTTTAACAGATAGTGTCATTAATCTCTAGAGTAAGGGATTCCCTCTGTAGCCATGTTTTTGCTGATTTTCTGCCCCGAAACAAGCTATAATGGTCTAAAGGTCAAATTTGAAAATTTTTGCCTCAAACCCTATCGGCGTAAGAACTTCAGGATTTTGTGTCCAGTAGTTCATTGGTATTGTATTGCTTGAACTCAGGCTCTGTAAGACTTTTAGCCATAGCTAGTATGTTTATACGGGGGAAGTCCAGGAATAAAGGAGATTTTTCATGAGTCAAGAGTTAACACCTGCTCTAGAGCCAAAGCGTAAAGGCACATTGGGGGAACAAGTTCGTAAAATTGCCGATCAGCTTCAACAAGATACTGAATTGCAGATTAAAGCGACCTCTCGTATACTAGGAGCCGCCGCTCAGATTAGTGAAAATCACGATCAACTTATTCGTGAGGTTGTTGATATGGTTGAGGAAGATATAGACAACCAAGCTTGCGTTTATCAGACAATCAACTTCACTGTTGATACTCTTAAGCAGCAGTTTAGAACGCTAAATGAAGCTAAGTATTATTTTGGATTAAAAGCTAATAGTTGGGCAGCTCTTGCTAATAAACTCAACAATCTATCTACTCAAGACTCGATGCCTATTGATTATGACAAGAATTCAATATCAAAACGCTTTGATGTGATTGAAGGTGAGATCAGAGCTATGCGTTCCGAAATAAGTCAGATATTGTTTCTGTTAAAGCTACTTATTCCTGATAAGTCCTCTCTTGATCAATAATGTGGTGGGTTACGGCGAATTTTTAATTATTGGTTAACTGCTTAACTTGTCGTCGCCTAACCCACCCTACATTTAAATTTCGGGGGCTTTTAGGGAATAAAGGGAGAAACTAGCGGTTTTTGCCTTTGCCTGTTGTACTAAACTGGGGACAGAATTACGCGCTAGGGCGGTTAATTTATTGGTAGTAGCATCGTAAATTGTCGTGGCCACTTTGGGATAGAGTCCAATGCCGATAATTGGCACTAATAGAGAAGCGATAATAAAGACTTCCCGGGGTTCCGCATCCACTAGGGCATGGTGTTCTTCTAATTCCTTATTTTCCGGCCCATAGAGAATTTCTCGCAACATGGACAAAAGATAAATCGGGGTGAGAATGACACCGATAGCCGCTAAAAAGACGATAATAACGCGGAAAGTGGGACTATAGGCATCACTGGTGGCAAAACCGATAAATACCATTAATTCCGCCACAAAACCGCTCATCCCGGGCAAAGCGAGGGAAGCGAGGGAACAGGTGGTCCACATGGCAAAAACTTTCTTCATTTTCTTGCCGACACCGCCCATCTCGTCTAACATCAGGGTATGGGTGCGATCGTAGGTACAACCGACCATAAAGAATAAACTCGCCCCAATCAGTCCGTGGGAAATCATCTGTAACATCGCCCCGCTTGTACCAATATCGGTAAAGGAAGCCATGCCAATCAGCACAAATCCCATGTGAGAGATGGAAGAATAGGCAATTTTGCGCTTAAGATTGCGTTGGGCAAAGGAGGTTAAGGCGGCGTAGATAATATTAACTACCCCTAAAATCACCAAAACGGGGGCGAAAACGGCGTGAGCATCGGGTAACATCCCCATATTCATCCGTAGGAGCGCATAACCACCCATTTTAAGCAAAATTCCCGCTAGTAACATATGGGCAGGGGCAGTGGCTTCGCCGTGGGCATCTGGTAGCCAAGTATGGAGGGGGAAAATCGGCAGTTTTACCCCGTAGGCAATCAGAAAACCAGCGTAGAGGAATAATTGCAGTTTCAGGGGGAAATCCTTGCCAGCAATAGTCACCATGTCAAAGGAGACGGTATCGCCATAAAAAGCCATCGTCAGCGCCGCTACAAGGATAAATAGAGAGCCTCCGGCGGTGTAAAGGATAAATTTGGTGGCCGCGTAGAGACGGCGTTTACCGCCCCAAATGGAGAGGATGAGATAGACGGGGACTAATTCTAATTCCCAGACGAGGAAGAACAGTAACAGATCCTGTACGGCAAACACCGCAACCTGTCCCCCGTACATCAACAGCATCAGGAAGTAGAATAGTTTCGGTTTAAAAGTCACCGGCCAAGCCGCTAAGATAGCCAGAGTGGTGATAAATCCCGTTAAGATAATCAGGGGCATTGAGAGGCCATCGGCTCCTAGGGACCATCTTAGGTCAATTTCGGGCAACCATTGGTAACTTTCGACTAATTGCAGATTGGGATTAGCGAAATCGTAACTGCTATAGAAAGCGTAGATAATTAGGGCAAAGTCGATTAATCCCACCGTCAGAGCAAACCATCTCACGGTTTTACCGTCTTTATCGGGAATTATGGGAACCAATAAAGCGGCGACGATGGGAAAAAGGATGATGGCAGTTAACCAAGGAAAGTTCGTTAGATTCATCGGCTGTTTTAATATTTATTTAATCGTCAGAATCGAGAAATTAAGCTAGGGCTTTTTGGCGGTTTTACCGGGGAAAACTGGCTTTTTTCTCTTGTTCTCGCGGTTACAGTTAACTGTACCTAAATCAATCTAGCAATTATTTTCCTGTCCTTGTCTATTAATATTGTTAAGTTTCAAGAGACTTCTGCCCTAATTAATTTTTGAGAGTTCAAAAATGGGAAAAATAGCGATGAAGTTGCAGAAAATCTCTAAATAGGGTCTGCTGAAAAAGTTTTTCGGTGGGGGTTGGGGGTTGGGGGTTGGGGGTTGGGGGTTGGGGGTTGGGGT
>NZ_JADBRW010000313.1:0-4306 GCF_020247025.1 Microcystis sp. M109S1 | reverse complement strand
TCAGTCTGTAGAGCGACCATAAGACCAGAACAGAGTAAATCTGTTAAGGCAGGTGCGGAACCCCGCAAGGGAAAGAAGCAGAAACCTAAATCGTGAGGTTTGGGAATCACCGTCCGTTTACGGCGGTGAGGATGTCAATCTCAGAGCATTAACGGAGCTATGGATGGCCAAAAATCGACAAAATTGTCCATTTTTACCGAAAAAAGGTAATTGATAACTGAGCAACGGGAGCATCGAGCGTGAGATTTCATTGGTTATTCCTAAGCGCATTAACTTGGTTGCTGGTGGCGGCCCCTGCTTGGGCAGGCAAGCTCGTCTTTTGGCGATTCGACACCAATGAGAATCGTCTGGTCTTCACCACCGACAATCGAGTGCAACCGCGAGCGCAAATGATCACTAACCCCACCAGGATCGTGATCGATCTGCCCGGGATCAAGTTAGGGCAACCCAATATTAACCGGCCCATTGGCAATATCGTCAGAAGTGTCCGTATTGGTCAATTTGATGCGGAAACTACCCGTTTAGTGATTGAATTGGCCCCAGGCTACACCTTTGACCCTCAACAGGTAAAAATTCGCGGAATTTCGCCCACCCAATGGACAGTGGAATTGCCAGAACCCCAACCGATTAGGGAGGAAACGCAACCACCCGTCACCCCTGACCCCACACCTCCCCCCGATCGCGGTTCCACCCGTCCCACTCCCCCACCTCCAGTTAGCCAGACGGACAACAACGATGATTTTCAGGTAACTCGCAATGGTCTTTTTGTCCGTTTAGAGCAAAATGGTGATGAGCGATCGATCCGCAGTCAACGCAGCCGGGACGGCAAAAAAATCGAATTTGAATTACCCGGGGCCACTTTACCCAGTAGTCTCACCGGTCAAACTATCCCCGTCAATCGCTATGGGGTCGGTGATATTCAATTCAGTCAGACTGCCAATCAACGGGCCAAGATTTCCCTGAGCGTTAATAAGGATAGTCCCGATTGGCAAGCTCTCTATAGTCGTTTTGGTGGTTTGGTTTTACTGCCTAGGGGCGGTCTGAGTTCCGTGGATAATATCTCCTCACCTCCCCCGACTCAGGCCACCAATCCCACTCCCCGTCCCAATAATCCCCCGGCGAAAACTGCCAATAATCCCCCTTCTAGCAGTCGTTTGGCCACCATCTCCTCGATCGATCTGACGGGCAATAATGATCGCCTCTTAATTCGCGCGGATTTACCCCTGAAAGCTAACGGCACTGTTAACCGGGATGGTGTCTATGAACTACGCATCGAAAATGCTAAGTTAGCCGAGTCTTTCCGCGGTCCGCGCTTCGGTCGCCATAGTCCCATCTATCAATTGCGGGTACGTCAGGAAAGTGCCAATAAGGTGCTGATTTTGGTACAGACGGCCGCGGGTTTTCAACTGGGACAATTAACTCAAACGGGCAATCAAACCCTAGCCCTAGAATTGCTGTCATCTCCCAATTCTAACCCCGTTTCTCAGGTTCCTGACTCCACCACTATACCTGTCCCTTTACCCCCCAATACGGGGCAATTTAACCCACCTCCGCGCCCCTCTAACCCCACTCCTAATCCCCCCCGACAAGGCAATAGCCGCTTTCTAGTGGTGATCGATCCCGGCCACGGGGGTAAGGATCCGGGGGCGATCGGAATTGGTGGCCTTCAGGAAAAAAACGTAATTCTGCCCATTTCCCTAGAAGTTACCCGCATCCTGCAACAACAGGGCATCGATGTGCGTCTAACTAGAGATAGCGACTTTTTTGTCACCCTGCAAGGTCGCACGGATCTGGCTAACCAGATCGATGCCGATCTATTTGTCAGTATCCACGCTAACTCTATGGGGAAAGCACGACCGGATGTCAATGGCATAGAGGTTTATTACTTCGGTGATCGCCGTTTATCGGATACCATCCATCGCAATATTGTCCGCAGTGTCGATCTGCGCGATCGGGGGGTGCGTCGGGCGCGTTTCTATGTGCTGAGAACCTCGAAAATGCCCTCTACCCTCGTGGAAGTGGGTTTCGTTACCGGCGCTGAGGATGCTGCTAAATTAGCCAATGCCAACTTTCAACGACAAATGGCGGCGGCGATCGCAAGGGGGATTATTGAATATATTCAACGAAATCTCCGTTAATGATTAAATGATTGGAGCATTAGTTTACTGATCAAAAAATCCGTGTTTTAATATCATCAAATAAAGCTACTTTAGATCAGCGTTTTCCTCGATATCTATGAGAGAATCACAATTTAGTCCGATTGGTGTGTTTGATAGTGGTGTGGGTGGACTGACCGTTTTAAGGGAGTTGTATCGACAACTGCCCCAAGAATCGATTCTCTATTTCGCTGATACCGCTAGACTTCCCTACGGAACCCGTTCTAAAGGGGAAATTATCGAATTTGTCCGGGAAATTCTCACTTGGATGAGCGAGCACCGGGTGAAAATGGTGATTATGGCCTGTAATACCAGTTCCGCCTTGGCTTTAGAAGAAGTACAGGCCGAATTTAAAGATTTACCAATTTTGGGGGTAATTTTACCCGGGGCAAAAACTGCCGTGCAAAAAGGAAAGCGCATTGGGGTGATTTCTACTCCCGCTACGGCTAAAAGTAATGCCTATAAACAAGCGATTCAAGAAATCGATCCTACTGCCCAAGTTTGGCAAATTCCCTGTCCTGAATTTGTCCCTTTGATCGAGGCTAACCGCATTTTTGACCCCTACACCACGCAGGTGGCTAGGGAATATCTTCAGCCTTTACTAGCAGAAAATATTGATACTCTGGTCTATGGTTGTACCCATTATCGCCATCTTTCCCCGGTTTTACGTCGTCTTTTACCTAGTTCCGTGCGGTTGGTAGATCCCGCCGCTTCCGTTGTCCGAGCGGCGGAAAAAGAACTAGAATTATTAGGTCTAAAAAATCCCGAAACACCCCTACCTACTAACTTCGCAGTTAGCGGTGATCCTGACACTTTTGCTCGTTTATCTCGTCAATGGCTCGGTTTTTCTCCCAGGGTAGAAAAGGTTTATCTGCAATGTCGGGTGAAGACCCTCGGTTTTACCGATGGGATGAAACAAAGGCCAGTATAGAACAGCGAACCACAGCTAAAAATAAGTGTCTAGTCTCAAGAGCGAAATCTCGAATGACTTCTGACATTGTTAATGGCATTCTAGTGGCGTATTCCGAAGTGCGCTTGCTCTTCTTTTGGGGTCATTAGCCTTGGCAGTGTTTTTTCCTTTAAAGGTCTTGAAGTACTCACGAAAAATAGCTACCATATAAGTATAGCGGCTAGGGTAAACAACCGCTTGAAAAACCCCTGTAGTCTAATCACTACGCTATCTGCACCTTGACAATCAAAGATATGGGGTTCTACCTAATGTTCTAGTTTCTACCTGTAGGTAGGTAAAATCTTTGCAGGAACTAGACAAAGCAGTATTTGAAGCTAACACTTCAATTAAAGCAAATTTTGTAGAAATACAACTAGGGTGGGGCGCACCCAAAGTTAACGCTTGAGGAGAGAACCACCTCTGGGTTGAGAATCGCAAGGTACTTAGTCTAAGTCCACATCGGTGAATCAAGAATCCCTTGCTTGAGCGCGACGGGAGCGTCAACTGCCTGTCCCCGTTTTATAGCCGTCAGCCTTTTTCAGTTTAGGAGTTGATTTTAGCTTTTTTAGCGATCGCTAGTAAGAGATAGATCACCAGTAGATACATCATTGGTAACACTAAGGTCATGGTAGGCATTGTTTGATTAGGGAGGAGAGAAGATATTTAAAATTAGGTAGGCTCGATCTTTCCCCATTGATCATCGAATGACTAGCGACGAGAAAACTAGCTAAATCTGCAAACAGATCGAGCTTATCCGTCAGTCACTCTACCAAGGGACCGGGACTGAGTTGGACAGGTAATCGTTTTCAACTCCATTCTTCGCACCAGAAACCGACGAGAAAAAATTCCTCATCTTAACAATTCCTAGGTGAGAACTGGGGGTTAATTTCTTGCAACTGCCACTATCAACTTAACATAAGTTGTCAAGGACTGGGAAAAAATTTTTTTAAGCTCTATCGAAAGGAGAATAATCAAGATTTTGCAAAGAAGATTGTCGTCGTAATCATACGAAATCCTGTTTAAAAGGTAATAAAATATTGGGAAGTGGGGAGTGGGAAGTCCCGTATTTCTCACAAAAAGTGCGATCACCAACCCCAGAAGCTTTACAGAATGAGGGTTTGAACAGAGCGCTCGCCTCGAAGCACAAACGACAGTGTGTTGACGTTCCAAGACTTAAAATCATTATCAATTAGACGTTAGG
>NZ_JADBRW010000312.1:0-26498 GCF_020247025.1 Microcystis sp. M109S1 | reverse complement strand
GTCAGTCTGTAGAGCGACCATAAGACCAGAACAGAGTAAATCTGTTAAGGCAGGTGCGGAACCCCGCAAGGGAAAGAAGCAGAAACCTAAATCGTGAGGTTTGGGAATCACCGTCCGTTTTACGGCGGTGAGGATGTCAAAGTTTCCCAATCTTGATCGCTATCAATTAACAGTAAATGATTCTCCTAACTTTGATAAATTGATATAATTGCCGGTGGCTATCTTTTGCCGGTAGCCATCAAGCAAAAATCGGCAACCCCGAAAATCCCGCAAGTCTTCTCTTAATTG
Source organism: Microcystis sp. M109S1 (assembly GCF_020247025.1). NCBI lineage: Bacteria > Bacillati > Cyanobacteriota > Cyanophyceae > Chroococcales > Microcystaceae > Microcystis > Microcystis sp. M109S1. The sequence goes on along the minus strand of NZ_JADBRW010000312.1, from coordinate 26,210 downwards.
GGAACAATTTGCCGAAAAGTAACCGGACGCAGATAACCTCGAACTCTCACCGATAAGGGACTTGCGTAAAAATAAGCTGCTAGCTAGGAGGGTAGAACCGTCACATCCCATTTGGGTGAAGCTTCAGAACGCTGCCAGAAAGGTTGCAATTGTTCTAGTTCTTTAGCCAAAACCTTCATACCTTTTTCATAAGTTCCTTCTAGCAAATGCACTAGAGGCTTTATGCCCTTCCGAGTCATGTTAGAAGCCCAATTAAGAGCCGCATCAATTGAACCCAAAATTGCCCCAATAGTTCTCTAAGACTGCCCAACACCGTTCAATTGGATTATATTTACTATGGCATTTGCGGATAGTAGATGAGCCGTATTTGCCACGGCGTTTTTCAGGCAAAGTCTACCATTCTTTTGATAAATTGGCTGCGGTTGCTGCCAGTGGCGGCTCCTGGTGTCTAAATCAATGACTAATTCTTCTAACCCTGGATAGATTGTTGATTTTCTTGCCACCACAACTCTAAACAATCGGCCATGCTGTAGAATTAGCTTGACAAAAGTGAGACAAGGCCAAAGACTCTCTCGAAATGCAGTTAAATAATTGGATGGCGACCTAAAAATATGAGTGAATTAACTATTCGTCCAGCTAAAATTAGTGGTGTCATCCCAGATTCGATCGCCGCCGAGGTGGGTTTTGAAATCGGGGATGCGCTCCTCTCTATCAATGGTAATCGTCCCCGGGACTTAATCGATTATCAATTTTTATGTGCCGATGAATTTTTAACCCTAGAAGTGCTTGATAGTCAGGGCAAAACTCACCGGATAGAAATCGAAAAAGATTATCATGAAGACTTAGGTTTAGAGTTTGAAACTGCCCTTTTTGATGGCTTAATTCAGTGCAATAATAAATGTCCTTTTTGCTTTATCGACCAACAACCAGAGGGCAAAAGAGAAACTTTATACTATAAAGATGATGACTATCGCTTAAGTTTTCTCTATGGCAGTTATTTAACCTTAACTAATCTCACCTCAAAAGAATGGCAGCGGATCGAAAAGATGCACATATCACCGCTTTTTGTGTCCGTTCATGCCACGGAACCCGATCTGAGAATTCGTCTCTTAAAAAATCCCCGCGCTGGTCAAATTTTAGACCATTTAAAATGGCTACAAGCCAGACAATTACAAATTCATGCCCAAGTGGTAGTTTGTCCCAATATTAATGATGGAATTCATCTCGAAAGAACCCTGTTAGATCTGGTTTCTTTTCATCGGGGAGATATTCCCTGTGTGGAGTCGATTGCCGTAGTTCCCGTGGGATTAACCCGCTTTCGTCCCCAAGAAGATGAATTAATTCCCGTTAGCCAAGAAAAAGCGCGAGAAGTGATCGAACAAGTCCAAACTTTACAGAAACAATTTTGTCAAGAATTTGGCAGTAATGTGGTGTGGTTAGCCGATGAATGGTTTTTAATTGCCCGAGTCGATTTACCACCTCAATCTCACTACGAAGACTATCCCCAAATCGGTAACGGAGTTGGCTCAATTCGTCAATTTATTAGGGATTTTCAGAAGACAGCCAAGAAGTTATTACCTGCTCAAATTACTCCATCTAGACGATTGATATGGGTAGTGGGAAATGCGGTAGAACAAGCCTTTCAACCCCTAGTTAAACAGTTAAATAATCGGCGGGGTTTAACCGTGGAATTAGTGGCTTTAAATAGTGATTATTGGGGACAGGAAATCACGGTTACGGGTTTATTAACCGGGCAAGATATTCTCAAAGGATTACAAGGTAAAAATCTTGGGGATGGGGTTTTATTACCCTCCCTCATGCTCAAGCATGGGGAATCGGTATTTTTAGATGATCTCACCCTAGAAACTGTTATTAATCAGTTAGGAGTCCCTATTTATCCAGTCCTGGGAGTGGAGGAATTAATTAAAACTTGTCTTACTCTCAATCCCTTGAACAAATCCTAATCTTGAAAATAGACAATTATCAGTAATCGGTGATCAGATTTGAGTTTTTAGTGAGCGGTATTAAGTAGGGTCTGCTGAAAAAGTTTTTCGGTGGGGGTAGGGTGTGGGGTGTGGGGTGTAGGGTGTAGGGTTTTACCGATTTTGAGGTAGTCAGTTACCTAATTTTCAGGGAAAAAGTACCTGAATTTTACCCCCGATCACCCCCAGGTCCGGCACTTTTTGAGGTCAAAAAAGTCTAAAAGCCTTATCCAACAAAGTTTTTAGATTTATTCAGCAAGCCCTAAGTAGAAAATTGCCGTTTTCTTGGCACTGATTACTGATTACTGTTTACTGATTACTGATTACTGATTACTGATTACTGATTACTGATTACTGATTACTGTCTTAGCCGATTTCCACATTACCTGTCCCTTGAAACATCAGCCAAGAGAGGAAAAAATTAGCCACAAAAATCGCTAACAAAGAAGTTACCACAGCCGTGGTAGTAGATTGACCAACTCCTTTAGCACCGCCGGTGGTGGTTAAACCCCAACTGCAACCGATAATAGCAATTAAAACCCCAAAAATTAGGGACTTTAACATAGAACTAATTAAATCCCATGTTTCCAGAAAATTTTGGGCTGATTGTAAGAATAGGGAATAGGAAATACCGTAAAGACTATCGGAAATAAATAAACCACCGAGTAGGCCGGTGACTAAAGAGATAATAGTGAGCAGGGGTAACATTAAACTACAGGCAATCACCCGGGGAATGACCAAATAATCGATCGGATCGGTTTTTAAAATATATAAAGCGTCAATTTGTTCTGTTACTCGCATTGTACCAATTTCGGCGGCAAAAGCCGAGCCAACTCTCCCCGCCACCACCACCGCGGTTAAAACCGGGGCTAATTCTCTTGTTAAAGCCAAGGAAAGGACTCCCCCAACAAAACTACCCGCCCCAAAAAAAATAAATTCTCTGGCTACCTGAATAGTGAAAACCATACCCACAAAAGCAGCCGTAATTAGGGCAATTGTCAAGGATTCTGGCCCAACAATACTCATTTGTTCAAGAGTATTACGCCGGTGGATTTTGCCATTAAGAATATGTAAAAAAGTTTGTCCCGCTAATAAACCAGCAGCCCCCAAACGCTGGAACCATAAACTTAAACCACCGGCAGCATCACTTTTTCTTGGCATTTGTCGAGGGACTATCGCTAAAATCTAACTTATTATAGGCGAGAATTCCCTCTGATTATCCCTCGATTGTTAGGACTTGGTTTGATGCCACTCGATCGAGGGATAACAAACCATGGTTTTGCGCTTCTGGCAGGGGATAATAGAATTGTCTAGTAGTCGTCAGCTATCAACCCTGATTCTTTATCCATGCCAGATTTAGCGAAAATTATCCTGAGAAACCATAAAATTGATGCTGTTAAACGATTCCATCCTTGGATATTTTCCGGAGCGATTAAAGAGATGGAGGGGGAAGTCAAAGAGGGTGCTATCGTGGAGGTTTATAGCGATCAAGGCGAATATCTAGCCACTGGACTGTATAATCCTAGCAATATTGCCGTTAAAATTCTTTCTTTCCAAAAAGTCAGCGATATTGCTCAATTATTTCTCGAAAAATTCCAGAATGCCTATCAGCTGCGGCAACAAATCGGTTTAGTCGATAACCCGAAAACTAACTGTTATCGCTTAATTAACGCTGAAGGAGACGGTTTACCCAGTTTAATCGTCGATTGGTACAATGGCACGGCGGTTATTCAAGCTTATTCCCTAGCTTTATACCAACGTCTCGATCTGATTGTCGATTGCCTGAAAACTATCTACGCTGACAATTTACGGGCAATCTACGATAAAAGTGCCGCAGTTTTGGCGAAAAGCGCCCATATCTCCGAAAATAAATACTTATTTGGTCAAAAAAACGGCAATGAGGTGTTAGAATCCGGCCATCGCTTTATTATTGATTGGGAAAAAGGACAAAAAACGGGATTTTTCCTCGATCAAAGGGAAAATAGAGCAATATTAGCCCAATATTGTCAGAATAAACGGGTTTTAAACACTTTTTCTTATTCTGGCGGCTTTTCCGTCTATGCTATGCAAGCGGGGGCTGCCCTAGTCCATTCCGTTGATAGTTCCCACGGTGCGATCGATCTTACCGAAAAAAATATCGCCCTGAATAATCTCGGTGAAGTTCCCCATCAATCCTACAGCGCCGATGTTTTTAACTTCCTGCGCGACTGTCAGGAGGATTACGATCTGATTGTCCTCGATCCCCCCGCTTTTGCCAAAAGTATCCAATCCCGTCATCAGGCGGTTATGGCTTATAAAAGATTAAATTACCAAGCTTTCCAGAAAATTCGCCCGCAAGGTATTATTTTCACCTTTTCCTGTTCCCAAGTGGTTAACGAAGAACATTTTCAGGGTGCTGTCATGGCTGCCGCCATTGAATCGGCTCGCCCAGTGCGAATTTTAGCACGTTTAAGCCAACCGGCCGACCATCCCACCAGTATCTATCACTCGGAAGGTTCCTACCTGAAAGGATTGGTTTTAGCGGTGGATTGATGGAAAATTAAACGATTACCATCCGGATCATAGATGTAGATTTCCGGACCGTGGGAAGCCTGGCTAATTTCTCCCCTAGCACCATAGCCGATTTCGCTCAAATGCTCGAGGGCTTTTTCGAGACTCTCCACCTCGAAACAAATGCTCATGCCACTGCCCCTAGAATCGCTAAATTCGTCTCTGTGGGACTCTTTAGGGCAAAAAAGACCTAATTTAAGGTTAATTAGCCTAAATTCCGCATAAACGGCGGCAAGGTAGGGGTTTGGTTCCTGTTGCAACAGTTGACGATAAAACTGCACCGAGCGATCGAAATTACTCGTTCCTAGGGCAATAAAAGCTTCTGTGTAATTGAATGGACTATCGGGGGGGTTATTCATTGGGGTTGGGGATTAGGAGATGGGAGATTGCCCAAAAGATCTACTTCAGTGCGGTGAGGATGTCAAGTCCGTTGTACTGCCAATAGTAGTCGCGTCCATTGCCAGACTTTCTATCTCCCTCGGTATTAAGCTCTTTAAAATACCTATATCTGCAAGTCCCCTGGGGTTTCCATCGGATCGAGGATCACCCTGAGCGTTCATCCGATCGAGTGATTTTGAGGAAAAAGTGTTAAAAAAGATTGCTGTTTGTAAAGACAACTGTTACCGTGGGTTCAAGAGTGCGCTTTGAAGGAGGAAAAACCCCATGCACCCTAACCTATCCATCTATCCCTCGATTGCTTCGCTACTTATGTAGGGCATGGATGCACAAATCAAAGATTTCAGAAGCAAAACCAATAAATTCCCGTACTGTTGCTTAAAACAGGAGTTTGATCATGAAATTACAGGGAAAAACAGCCCTAGTCACGGGGGCATCCCGGGGCATTGGACGAGCGATCGCCTTAGAATTAGCCCGACAAGGTTTAAGCAGAATTGTGATTGTTGCCAGAGATCAAGAGCGATTAGAAAAACTAGCGAAAGAAATTGAGTCCCTAGGGGTCATTGCCACACCCTTAGCCCTGGATTTAACCGAAAATGACCTTGTTAGTCCTGCAATTATCCGCGTTTGGCAAGAATGCCGTGGCATCGATATCCTCGTTAACTGTGCCGGTATTGCCCATCAAACCCCCTTTCTGCGATCGCGATTCTCGCAAGTGCAAGCAGAAATATCTTTAAATCTGATGGCCATGTACACGGTTACTCGCTTAATTGCCCGCCGGATGGCAATTAGGGGACAGGGAACGATTGTCAATGTTTCCAGCATGATGGGTAAAATTGCCGCTCCTAGCTTCGCTACCTACTCGGCCACCAAATTTGCCATTTTGGGTTTTAGTCACGCTCTCAGGTCGGAATTACGGGAACACAACATCAAAGTTGTCACCCTCTTACCCTCTTTAACCGATACGGATATGGTGCGAGAATTGCAGTTATTTCGATGGTTAAAACCGATGAGCGCCGAAGAAGTCGCCCAAACCCTAATTACCGGGTTAAATAGGGAAAAAACGGAAATTGTCGTCGGTTGGCAAAGTCATCTAGCTCTTTGGTGCCAAAAATTTGCCCCGAAACTGCTTGAGAAAATTGTCGATTTAGCTTCTCCCTTACGTCAAAGCAAAGGAAAGCGAGGATGGCGAGAAGTGTTTAACTAGGGTTTAATTAAATCTATCAGGGTGAGTCACGCTCACCCTAATCAGCTTAACTAATAGGTAATTAAACGGCTGTCAGGGTTTTTTCTAGAAGTTGTCGGGGAGCTTGAACCGAACCACGACAGTGGATTTCCGCAGAATTATTGGGACTTTCAATCAGTTTAACTTTATCTAATTCGGCTCCTAATTGGCGGATCCGTTCCCCTAATAGTTGAGCGATATGTAAGGCAATATTTTCCGCGGTGGGAACCACTTCGGCAAAGTAGGGAATATCCTTATTTAAAAAAGTGTGATCGAAGGGTTCTACTACCAATTCATCGATCGCTTTTTGTAAATCCCCCAGATCCACAATCATACCGGTGCGGGGATCGATTTCCCCCGCCACGGATACTTCTAGGTGATAATTATGGCCATGACCGTTTACCCTGGCGCATTTGCCGTAGATTTCCGAGTTTTGTTCGAGGGTTAATTGCGGTAAAGCCAAACGATGAGCGGCACTAAAATGGGTTTTGATAGTTAAAGTTGCTTCCATATCTTTTCCTTGATATTCTGCCCACAATTCGGGGTGTTCAAATAGTTGAATTTTGACCAATGGTAAATAGGGTGCTAATCTTTGCCAGATAACTCTAGCGATATTTTCTGTGGTGGGTAGGGTTTGCTGAAATTCCGGCCAGACTTGATTGAGATAGGAGTAGTCTAATTGACTGGTTATCTCTCGTTTAATTACCTGTTTCACGGTGGAGAGATTTTCCACCATGCCATAAAGATTGAGTTCTTTGTATAGGGAGACGTATAATTCGTAATTGTGACCATGACCGGGAAAACGGCTACCAAGACCAAAAAGTCTTTGATTTTCGGCTTCGTCCCATTCTGGTAGATAATAGCGATGGCTGGCTGAAAACCGCGCTCGACGATTGATGATGCAATCCATAAATGTGGGCGATCGATGACTTTGTAAAGTTACGTTAAGAGCAACTCTTTCTAGCATAAACCAGTTTTGTCTCCTCCGGCTTGCGGACCGGAGAAAGTTATCCCTCAATTCCGGCAGGATGCGATCGCTGTTAGCCGATAGTGAGAAAATTTATCTACTTCCTCTAAAGTTTCCCCCTGAGTAATACATCCGGGTAAATCTGGAATTAGTGCCGTTTATCCGTCTTCTTCTTCAGTATAAATTGAAATCGGATATTTAAGAGATAAAAAGTATTCTAATATTTGTTGTTCCATCGATAGGTCTAAATAGGTTTGACCAAATCGCCAACTTGAGCATTATCAAAAGGTTTTAATTCATCGGATTCTACCACTTCAGATTTATAACTGCTCAATGCAAAAGGAGTATTTTCTATTCTTTTTCTATAAGTTTTTTTCCGATCGGTTTCAATTATAGATATTTTATCTTGAACGAAAATTACTCTTCCCGTATAATTCGAGAAACCCTAAAGATTCCCCAGTATGCGGATCTAATATTTCTTCGTCATCGATACGATAAACCATCATTCTTTGACCTTCTCGAATTCCGTTCTGTTCACCTCTATTCATTACTAATTTATAGTCGTCAATAACTTTGACAACTTTGGCAGGAAAAGTTCCTTTAGGAGATAAAATGGGTTTTTCGGCTACATTTTCCATAATGATTTATCTTTGGTATAAATCTGGTTAATATTAAATATTATCGCTCTTAGGGCGCAATAGCTATAATTTAAACTTATATTTGTCAGGATTTAATGATAAGGTCGGTCAATTGCCTTGATCATTAATAGTACCAATGTAGGAGCTATGTATTATAACTGCAAAAAAGGGGTTGAGTGTGATAATTTCTTATAAATTCAAAAAATTGCTATGATAAAATGCTAGAATGAAGGGGTGAACATAACTTAAACGAGGGTGTTATGGTAAAAAAATACTATCGTGACATTTCTTCCCAAAATTACTCTATTCCTAGACGGTACTTTATGGATGGTCTGGTCTCAGTTCTAGATATAGGAGGGACTTATCGTGCCAATCTAGATTATCGTTGTCGTGTTCGTGTGGGCAAAAAAGTACATTTGAATCCAGATGCTGCCGCAATTCAGTCTGATTGGATGAAGACGGGATTAGATATTGACAATGCAATTTGTGAATATGGGGGAAAGTTGTCTCAAAATGTCCGACGAAAGTAAAAAGTCAGAAGACTGGGATAATAGTGAGCTAGTTGAAAGACCTTTAGAGTCCATAGATGAAATATTAAAAGATGAGACTATTGATCAGTCAACTAAAATCTCGATTCTCCTGGGACGAATAAACAAAAGCATAACCTTCTATGGACCGATTCCTCATCCAACAATTCTAAAAGGATATGAAGAAGTTTTGCCCGGCAGTGCTGATAGGATTTTGTCTATGACGGAGAAAGAAGGTGAACATCGAAGAAAGATAGAAACAGAACTGGTAAAAAACGATAATATCCGCTCTTATCTTGGACAAATTGCCGGTTTTACGATTGCGATAGTTGGTTTAGGTGGCTCTATTTATCTGGGGATTAATGATAAAGTTTGGGCATCTGGAATTATGGGTGCGGGTACTTTAACAGGTTTGGTGACGGTTTTTGTTAAAGGGGATAAAGAGAGAAGAATTCAGTCCGAACAAGATGATCAAGACAAGTGATTCAAATACTGTAAGTTTTTCCTAGACAAAAATGGTAGAGAAGCGATATTTTGCCTCTCTACCTTGAGGTATTTTACTAGATCAATTACTCGATTCCTTCGATACGGTCCTCCACTTCTTGATAAAGTTCCTGTAAGCGGTCTAAATTCGACTGGGAAGTTTCCCAGTAACCGCGACCATTAACTTCTAGCAGGGTTCCCACCATCTTGCGGAAAGAATTAGGATTGAGATTCATCAGACGCTGACACATTTCCTCATCTTGAATAAAGGTGGTGTTGACATCTTCATAAACCCAATTATCCACCGCGTCAGCAGTTGCAGACCATCCCATGGTATTAACTAAACGCTTCGATAATTCCCGGACACCTTCGTAACCGTGATTTAACATTCCCTCGTACCATTTGGGATTGAGTAACTTGGTGCGGGTATCTAAACGGACGGTTTCCGATAAAGTACGCACTTGAGCGTTAGCGGTGGTAGTATCGGCAATATAGGCTGCCGGTTTTTTGCCATCATCGCGTAAACTAGCGACAACTTTGGTGGGATCCGAGTCGAAATAGTGGGAAACATCGGTTAAACTAATCTCGCTAGAATCCAAGTTTTGGAAAGTTGCCTCGGCAGTTTTTAAGGATGCTTCAAACAACTGACGATTATCGGCCATCATCCCGGGATTATCGGAATCGAAAGCAAAACCCTTGCGGTTGAGATACATATTCTGTAACTCTTTTTCGTCTTCCCAACTGCTATTTTCCACCGCGAGATTGATGTTAGAAGAATAGGAACCGGAAGCATTAGAAAAGATGCGGGTGGCTGCCTGTCGAACCGTTAAACCCATTTCTTTTGCTTGTTCAATAGCGTGTTTGCGGACATAATTCATCTCCATCGGTTCGTTTGCTTCCGCGGCCATTTTTACACCTTGGTCAAGCAAGTTCATCTGATTGATAAATAAATCTCGGAAGACACCGGAACAGTTGACCACCACATCAATGCGCGGTCTTCCCAACTCCTCTAGGGGAATTAATTCCAGTTTATTCACCCGTCCTAAAGCATCGGGAACAGGACGAACTCCCACCATCCAGAGAATTTGTGCTAGGGATTCCCCATAGGTTTTGATGTTATCGGTTCCCCAGAGAACACAAGCGATGGTTTCGGGATATTTACCGCCATTATCCAGTTTTTGCCGTTCTAACAGACGATCTACCACGATTTTAGCCGATTTTACCGCCGCTAGGGTCGGGATAGACTGGGGATCTAAAGCGTGGATATTTTTACCCGTCGGTAAAACTCCGGGGTTACGGATGGGGTCGCCACCGGGACCGGGAAGAACGTATTCCCCTTCTAATGCTTTTAATAGGGCCCCTAATTCATTATCAGCACAGACCTGTTCTAAACAGAATTCTAGGTATTCAAACAGGGGTTTTAACGCGACCGGATCAACTTTTGGATAACCCATTTCCTGTAAAGTTTCGATCCAAGGCGATTTCTTGCCTATATTCAAGAAATTCAGCTTAGAAAGCATCGATACCCGACCTTCTGCGTCGGTTTGGGATTTGACTAAAGCGGAAACGGCAGCGCGAGTCGCGAGGGTGATGTTTTGCAGTAATTCCACATCTTCTAACACCCCTCGATCGCTATTGCGATAAACTTCCTCTATATCCCGGCCAATGCTGTTGGCAATAATTCGGGGTAAGGAGAGTAAACCGTCTTCTTCCCGGTCTAAACTGGCAATATTGACTAAAGTTGCGATCGCTTCGAGCGCCGAGGGGGGTTTCCCGATAACGTGAAGTCCGCAGGGAAGTAAGCGCGATTCAATTTCCATCAGTTTGCGATAGACGGAACCGACGATATTATCCCGTTCTTCTTGACTGAGATGGGCGGTGTCACCATCAGGTAAACTTATATCCTTGTCGAGATTTACCAATAAACATTTATCGACAATGGTATTGACAATTTGCACCCCACGCCCACTATCTTTCAGGGTTTGGTAGGAACCGATCAACTCGCTCAGTTCTTTTAACCCTTTGTAGAGTCCGGCATTTTCTGCGGGGGGAGTGAGATAGGAGATAGTTTCCGCATAACTGCGACGTTTAGCGATCGTCGCTTCGCTGGGGTTATTAGCGGCATAATAGTAGAGGTTGGGAATCATCCCGATGAGGTTATCGGGGTAGCATTCTCCAGACATTCCCATCTGTTTCCCCGGCATAAATTCTAAGGATCCGTGGGTGCCAAAATGGAGAACTGCGTCTGCTTTCCAGACTTGATTGAGATAGGTATAGTAGGCTGCAAAACCGTGGTGGGGACTAGCAGAACGAGAAAATAGCAGACGCATGGGATCCCCTTCATAACCGAAGGTGGGTTGAACCCCAATAAAGACGTTACCGAATTCTTTCCCGTAGATTAAAAGATTTTGTCCATCACTGTTGAGATGTCCCGGTGGTGGTCCCCAATTTTCCTCTAAACGGACGGAATAGGGGGTTAAGCGTTCGTATTCGGGTACGGACATCCGATAGGCGATATTTAGCTCCGGACTATGGTATTGTGCTTGAGCATCATGGATTACCGCTTCCATCAGTTCTCGGGGAGATGCGGGTAAGTCTTGCAAGTCATAACCGTTATTTTGTAACGCTTGCATCACTTCGTAGATGGAACCGAACACATCTAGATAGGCTGCCGTTCCCACATTCCCTTTATCGGGGGGGAAACTAAAGACGGTGATGGCGACTTTTTTGTTTAGTTTCGGTTTCTTTCTTAGAGTAGCCCATTTTAGCGCCCGTTGAGCGATCGCTTCTACCCGATCCTGTAAGGCGATCGCTTTACCCGTGGCCCCATCCCGGCCTGATAATATAATAGGTTCGATCGCACCGTCTAATTCGGGAATGGCAATCTGTAGCGCTACTTGAATCGGGTGTAACCCTAAATCGCTTTCTTCCCATTCCTGGGTGGTTTGGAAAACTAGCGGTAACGCGCACATATAGGGACGATTGAGACGTTTTAAGGATTCTATCGCTTTCGGGTGATCTTGTCGCGCTGGACCTCCCACTAAAGCAAATCCCGTCAGGGAAATTACCGTGTCAACGATGGCAACCGCTTCCACTCCTTTTAAGCTTTTATCCCAGAAGTATTCTTCTACGGGTTTGGAAAAGTCTAATCCCCCGGCAAAAACGGGAAGGACTCGCGCACCCATAGACTCGAATTCCTGCACAAGAGCGACATAATGAGCGTCATCCCCAGTAACGAGGTGAGTTCTCTGTAAAATTAAGCCAACACAGGGAGCTAAGGGGTCTTTTAAGTCATCGGCAATATCACTGCGGTTATTGTACCAAGCGAAGTATTCCTTGACATCCTCGAACATTTTCATGGATAAAGGATGCCAGATACCGAGATCTGGATAAACTACCGGTTCTTTGTAAACTACGCTGTCATCCTTGTTATCGAAGACGTACTTATCGGCCAACATTAACAGGAAGTTCTCTAAATTTTCTGCGGAACCTCCTAGCCAATACTGGAAACTTAACATAAAGTTGCGCGCATCCTGAGCTTTTTCCATGGGGAGGTATTTCAGGACTTGCGGTAAGGTTCGCAATAACTTTAACATCGCATCTTGGAAACCAGCGCCGGAGTTTTCCTTGCGCTTTTTCATAAAGTTAGCGATGACACTCTTGGACTGTCCCAATTGGGCCATGGAAAAGCTGCCTAATTTATTTAAGCGCATTACCTGGGGCATGGAGGGAAAGACGATCGCCGCGTCTAATTTATCCCGATGGGGACTGACAGCGGCCACAACTTTATCGGCTAAATCTTCGATAAAGATGAGAGAGGCAATGAAAATATTAGCTTTGGCTATATCCTCTTGAAAATTGCGATAATTTTCCCCATCGCGCAGTTCTTCGATTAAATAACCACTAATTTCGATCGCTAGTTTCGGGTTGTTAGCGTTGATTTCCCTGACGGCACTACTCAGCGCACTTTGGTACTGAGGTTCTAGCACGACATAGACCACCTTGACCAGCGATCGACCATTCAACGCGTCGGGAACTATGTGACGAATGGTGGACTTGACGTGAGTGAACATATATGATGGTTCTCCTTAGGATTGCTGAGTCTGGTATGAAGTGATTTTCGTCATCTGATGACGATCGCCCTTCGTTTAAGGTATTTAGATATATATGTTTCTGTCTTGTATCAGAAAATGTCACCCCAATGAGCATTTACTCTGGGTTTTGACACAATTCGATAAATATCTTGCCAGATTTTGTAACAGATGGTAAAGAGCTTTCTGAGTAACTGCTCAGGCCTTTCTTTACAAAAATTAATATTTAATCTATTGACTTTTTTAATTAAAAGTGGTATTAAATAGCAACTCAGACGAGATTTCGCTGTTAACACATGATGATGAGACATCTGCAAGTGCTATAACTCAATCAAGATCAGCTTTTTGTTCTTATGCTAGACCTCTGGTAAAAATCAAAAATTGTTGTTAGGGTTAGGAGTCAGTCCCGATGAAAAAATTTTCACCCCCACAGATGAAAGAGGTTTCCTTCCCTACACCCCACACCCTACACCCTACACCCACTTTCAAGTCAGTAGCAGGTAAGCTGCACTGGATTTAAACTGAGTAGGGGAAATTTTAGTACAAATGCTCGAACTGGCAACTCGGGCACTCCGGTGCAGTCTTAAGGAGTAATTTAGATAGTCAACAGCTTAATGATAGTGCGGAAATCAGGCAATGGTTTCAGAAAATTTGGCAAGTTTAGGTTGAAAAATCAAAAATGAAGTAAAGTTCTTAGAGTTTCGTTATGGTGCTAGAATTGGTTGATGGCTAAAAAGTTTTTATTTAATTCGATACATCTATGAACCAGTCCTTTGCTAGTGCAGCAGGCCGACATTTGCAAGATGCGAAAATTGTGCTGTCTAAAAAACGTTGGGACAATGCCATTTACCTAGCTGGTTATGTAGTAGAATGCGCTTTTAAGCTTTTAGTAGAACAGTATTTTAAAAATGATCAAAGAGCGGCTAAAAAATTCGGACATGATCTCAAGGAATTAGAAGGTAAAGCGAGGGAAAGATTAGGAAGTCTCTATCCTCGTTTAGAGCAACAGTTACCAGTTTCTCGCATTCAGGGAACTGTCCTAGGGCAAAATCACCCAGAAAGAAGATATTATCAATCTGGATATTGGACTGAAGATCAGGCTAACTCGGCCGTTGAATGTGCTGAAGAAATTTATCGAGATATTATTCCCAGATTAGTGCTAAACGGTTATATTTCTAGTAAGGATATTTAAGATTCTGATGATTAGTTTTAGTGAAACTTTTGCTAGGGTAAGGGAATGCTTTCAGGATTCCAGTCTTGGTTTTCTTTTGGCCAAACTAAAATCCGTGACTATTATTCGTGATGTTGAGGGAAAAATTCGCTTATTTCTAGAGTTAAAACAGGAAAACAACATAGAATCAAACGAAGAAAACCATCTATCTACACTCCTGTCTGAAAAACTTGAGTATTACTATGGCCATGATATTTGGTGGCAAAAAGGAGAAGGAGATGCTTATAAAGCCCTGATTGATCTTATCATAGATGAAAGAGTTCAGGCACCTTGGTTCGATGAATCGGCAAGCTTGAAATGGTATATTCTAGAACGTCATCTGGCTAAACAAGCATGGACAGAGAATAAAATTGGGCAGCAATTGCCTTGGGATTTTGAAAAAGTTGAAAAAGGATATAAACCAGCTATTGTCTCCTTTTTTTCCTTCAAAGGAGGAGTTGGTCGCACCACTACTATTGCCGCTACTGCCTTAACTTTAGCGCGGAATGGTCATCGAGTCGCTATAGTTGATCTTGATTTAGAAGCTCCCGGTCTGGCCACAATTTTTTCTGAGGATTTTGCCGCTAATTCTGGTGTCATGGACTATTTGCTAGAAAAGAAAGTTCAAAAAGACAAATGGAAACTGAGTTTAAAAACTATTACTGACTTGTATTTGTTAGGAGATAAAGGTGGAATATTAAATTTGCTGCCAGCAGGAAATGTCGATCAAGATTATTTAGAAAAATTGGCTCGTTTAGACTTTCAAAATATTGTCAATGGTCAACTACAAGGCATTTTAAAACAAATGCTAGAAGAAATAGCAAGGTTAAGCAAACCACTGGATTTTATTCTCATGGATGCAAGAGCAGGTTTTCATGATATTGGTGGTTTAGCTATTACTTATTTTTCTCATGCAGTGGTTATTTTTGGTACGGAATCTCGACAAAGTTGGGCAGGATTAACCCAAGTTATCCAACATTTAGCCCTATCTAACCCTGAGGATCCTTTACCATTAATTTTAGTTCATGCTCTTGCTCCATCTTTAGGAATAGTTGGCCGAGAAATAGAGTTACAAAAGTTTCGAGAAAAAGCCTATGCAATTTTCCAAGAAAACTATTATACTGAATCTGAAGATGTTCCCAACTCTAATGATACCGATGCACCATTTTTCCCGATAGTTGTCCCTTACGATAATAGTCTGCGGGGAGATATTGCCCTCTTGACTCGTGACTCAACTCCAGAAGAAAAAGAGAGATTAGCAAATCTCGTAAAAGTTATGGCCGATTCTCCTTATCAAACTATTGCTGAAAAGCTTTGTCAATTATTTGGACGTGATGTGATTATAAACAATCGGTAAAAAATTATGGCTGAATTCGATAAAAAAAAGTTACTGGAATTAATGAGAGAAATTGCTCCTGGAAAAGCAACAGCTGAACAGGAAAGTGATAATGAAGAAGTATTTCTCAAAAATTTCTTCCCTGTGGTTGATTATAAACGGGCATTGGAACCAAGCATTTTATTAATTCAAGGTGGTCGGGGTGTGGGTAAAACAGAATTATTTCGTTTACTAGCCATTCCCTCTGGACGAGAAGCTTTAGTTAATAGTTTAAATATTCGAGGTCTTGCTCCTTTAAAGCAGACCATATGGATTGCAGGATTTGGTCGCACTCGCAAAACTGAAAAAAGATTTCCGACACCAGAAATTATAGAAAAAGAAATGCAAAGCGCTACTAATCTTGAATGGCGTAGTTTCTGGTTAGGATTGATTTTAGGTGTCATTTTACAGGAAAAAGAATCTGATATTCCCAGCATTATAGGTCAAGAATTAGATTCAAATATTACTACTATTCTTCAAAATAGGTTATCGTTTTTATCAGAATGGAGAATTTTAGTTAAAGATAATTTTGAACGTCTAAATTATGTTCTTGACAAATTAGACGAACAATTAATTAGTTATGACCAATGGCTATTTATTACTTATGATGAATTAGATCGGTTATTGACTACTTATAATGCTCTAGCTAATCCGATTAGAGAATTATTAGCTTTTTGGCTTGATCGCTCTCGTCGTTGGGAGAGAATTCGACCAAAAATATTTCTTCGTACCGACCTATTTAGAGAGGAATTTTTGGGATTTCCTGATGCTTCTAAATTACAATCCCATCGGCTAGAATGGCGACCTTCTTGGCTCTATCAACTCTGGATTAAACGGTTAGCTAATTCGGCTCAAGAAATGAGAGACTATTTACAGATTATCCCTAATTTAATTTGGGAAAGCTCAACTCAACTAGGATGGAATGTTAGTAGTGATGACCGATTATTTGAAAAATTAATTGAAAAAATGATCGGTAAATATATGGGTGCTAATGCTAGAAAAGGTATTACCTACCGATGGATACCTAATCATCTTCAGGATACTGGGGGTAGAATTGCTCCTCGCTCTTTTCTAAAATTATTCGACCTAGCGGCAGCCAAAAGATTAGAACGTTTTGAACAACTGACCGAGCTATACCTTCTACAACCCTCTGATCTCCAGGGTGCGTTAATGGATACTTCAGAGGATAGAATTAAAGAATTAGCACAGGAAGAATATCCTTGGTTAGAATCTCTAAAAACTAACTTAGAAGGGTTAAAAGCTCCTATGCCGAAAGAAACTTTTTTAGACGCTGTGCGCTCAACTAAATGGAGTCCTGAAAAACAACCTCCTGTTCAGGAACCTGAAGAAATTATGCAATATCTAATACAATTGGGTGTGGTGGAAAGTCGTCTCGATAGTCGAATTAATATACCTGAAATTTATTTATATGGGTTTCAAGTTAAACGTAGTGGAGGGGTTAAACGTCCTAAGTCCTAAATAACTTGAGGATATCGACAATAATTTTATGTAGAATAAATAGTAAAATAAATGAAACAATAATAACTAACACTGGCAGATTTTAACAGTTGATAACTCCGATAGTTGATTTGTATTATTCGGTGATAAACTCTATTATTTTCAGTAACCGATCGACAATGTTTTTAAATTGGATAACTTTACCCTATTTATTAATTAATCCTGTGTTAATTCCCTTGAGTATAGCTCGATCGGAAACTATTCTTGCTCAAGAAGTAAGCGATCCTAATTATCAAAAACTGGTACAGTACGCTCAAAATCAACAACTCGATCGCCTAGCCATGGCTGATATAATCCAGAATATCGCCACTCAATTTTTAGGAGCAAAATATCAAGCAGGATTACTCGATCGCTCGGCAACAGAAAAATTATTTATCTCTTTAAAAGAGTTTGATTGTGTCCTCTTTGTGGAAACAGTTCTCGCTTTGAGTCACAATTTTGCTTTAAAAAATTATCAGTATTCTGCTTTTAGTCAGCAGGTCTTAAATCAACGTTATCGCCACGGTATTCTCGACGGTTATTGTAGTCGTCTGCATTACTTTTCCGATTGGATTAATGACAACCAAAAACGAGGTAATCTAGAAAATATTACTCAAAAATTAGGTGGAATTACTCTTGACAAAAAGCTCAACTTTATCAGCAAAAATCGCCCTCTATATCCCCAGTTAAAAACTCAAAGTAATTACGATTGTATTCAACAGGTAGAAAAGCAATTAGAAAGCTTATCCTTAACCTATATTCCCACCGCTAAGATTAAAGATATTTATCCACAACTGCAAGCTGGCGATATTATCGGTGTCGTGACTAATATCGCTGGTTTAGATACCACCCATACCGGTCTAGTTTATCGCTTTCCTGACGGCAAAATTGGCTTAATTCATGCCTCTCCTGCCGGTCAAGTTACCATTGCTAAAGACCTAGAAAAATATATCACTAAAGTGGACAAAGCCATCGGTATTTTTGTCGTTCGTTCCCTTGATCCAAGAAATAGGTAGATAGGCAGCGAGGGCAGCAGAAAAAAAATTGTGATCCCACCCTATTGTTCATCTCAATTTAGGTGTTCAATGTCGGTAATAATCGGTAAAATCACCGTGATCTTTGTGCCTTTTCCTTCCTCACTTTCCAGGTAAATTTGTCCTTTGTGCGCTTCCACACAGCGTCCGACAATGGCTAATCCTAATCCCGTTCCTTGAATATTATCGACATTGCTACCGCGATAAAAAGGTTTAAATAAATTTTCTTTATCTTTGCTGGGAATACCAATCCCTCGATCGACAATTTTAAAGACTACCTGCTCGGATTCAACAATAATCTTAAATTCTACGGGGTTGCCTTGGGGTGAATATTTGAGAGCATTTCCCAGTAAATTTGTCAAGATATGTTTAATTAAATTTATATCCCAAAGTCCTCTTTCTAAGCTGCCTTCAACTTGGAAAATAATTGCTAATTGCGGCTCCGGCTTAACAGTAAAAGATTCTACTAATTTCTGACAATAATCCAGTAAATCCACCAGATCAAATTGACAGTATAATCTCCCGGAATCGGCCCGGCCAATTAATAACACTTCTGTGAGCAATTGATCCATGTCTTTAATGGCCGATCGAATCATGCGAAAATAGCTAACTTGCTGATCTTTTGTCAACCGATCGCGACTTTCTTCTAATAATCCAGCCGAGAGTAAAATTTTATTTAAAGGATTGCGAAAATCGTGGGATAACATGGAAACAAATTCGGTTCTTAACTGATTTAATTCCTGAGCTTTTTCCAGTTGATTAGTACGTTCAATCACGCTCATTTTTAAAGCTTCGTTCGATTCTCGTAAAGCTTCCTCCATCTGTTTTCGCTCGATCGCATAACATAGCGATCGAGTTAAAATTTCTAAACTTACTTCTCTTTTAATTAAATAATCCTGCGCTCCCTGACGCAGTGCTGCCAAAGCTAAATTATCATCATTAGTATTAGTTAAAACCACGATCGGCAATTTCGGAGCCGTAATTAAAAGGGGAGCTAAGGATTCCAAACCCTGACTATCTGGTAAAGTTAAATCTAATAAAATTACATCAAAATTTGTTTGTTGTAACAGAGAAATCGCCTCGGATAATCTTGAGACATTAACCAGATGAAATTCTTTTTTTTCATTACCCTTAAGAATTTCCTTTAATAATCGAGCTTCGGCTAAATTATCCTCGATTAAAAGAACTTTTATATCCTGCGAGAGTCCCATTTTTTAATCAAGAGTTAAAGAGATTTGGGAAGTTAGGGAGTGGGAAGATTTTTCAGTGATCAGTAAACAGTAATCAGTAACCAGTAAACAGTAATCAGTAAACAGTAAACAGTAAACAGTAAACAGTGAAAAGAAAGCTCCGAACTTGCCACTTGATACTACTAACTGAAAACTCAAACCTGATAACTGATAACTGATAACTGATAACTGATCACTGATAACTGATAACTGATAATGATTCACTCCCCGGGTAAAGTAGCGGTTTCTAACCAAAAAGCCTCGATATTTTTGACAATTTTGAACAAATCTTTGAGATTGCGTGACTTGGTTATATAACAATTAACGTGCAGTTCATAGCTATAAAAAATATCCTCCTCGTTGCGAGAAGTGGTTAAAACCACCACAGGAATTCTTTTTAAACTGGGATCGTTTTTTATTTCCGCTAATACCTCCCGTCCGTCTTTTCTTGGTAAATTCAGATCGAGAAGAATCAGATTAGGACGGGGAGAATCGAGATACTCCCCTTCTCGACGCAGATAATCCATAGCGCTGACACCATCCCTAACGATAACTAATTCGTGCGGGACGGTGCTAGTTTTTAATGCCTCTTGAATGAGGCGAATATCAGCTTTGCTGTCCTCCACTAATAAGATAATTTTGTGTGGCACGTCCTCGCCAGCGCTCACGCTCGTCACCTCCTAGGGGAATTGTAAAACAGAAAACCGCTCCTTTGCCTAATTGGGATTCTACCCAAATTCGTCCGCGATGACACTCAATAATTTTCTTACAAATCGCTAAACCCATACCTGTGCCGGGGTACTCGTCGCGGGTGTGCAGTCGTTGGAAAATCACGAAAATGCGTTCGGAAAATCGGGGATCGATACCAATTCCATTATCGGTGACAGAGAACAGCCATTCCTCTTCTTGACGTTGGGCAGCAATATGAATAGTGGGAGTTGCTTTTCCCCGGAATTTAATGGCATTACCGATGAGATTTTGGAACAATTGCATTAACTGGGTTTTATCTGCCATGACAATTGGCAAAGGATCAACGGTGATCATAGCTTGACTTTCTTGAATTCTCCCTTTCAGGTTAGCGAGAGCTTTTTCCAGTGCCAGATTAGCATCGATGGTATTAAACTCTGCCGCCTGCATATCCACTTTCGAGTAAGCCAGCACATCATCTATTAATGTTTGCATCAAACTGACACCTTCGACGGCAAAAGTAATAAATTCTTTAGCATCTTCGTCCAGTTCTTCGGTGTAGCGCATTTCTAGCAACTGCACATAGTTGGCGACTTGATTGAGGGGTTCCTGTAAATCGTGGGAAGCGACGTAGGCGAATTTTTTTAATTCGGCGTTTGATAGTTCCAAATCCCGCGCCAAACGTGCCAATTCATCGGCTTGTTTTAAGATGATATTGACGATCGCTTTTCGTAATTCTAGTGCGGCGTTAATTTCTACTGCTTTCCAGGGTAAAGATTTGAGACGAACGGTTTCTTTCCAGAGGGAGAAGGATTTACGCGGACAGAGACGAATATTACCATCTATGGCAGTCGTTTCGATCGCTTTACCCGGATCACCACCCCAGTTGACGGTTTGAATTACTTCCGGACGAAACCAGAGGAGATAATTACGTTTAGAAATGGGAATTGCTAGTAGGCCACTGGCAATATCTTTAAACTTACCCGCATCGGCATAAATTCGCGGTAAGGAATTGGTATAGTAAACATCTTCAAGGACGTTTTTTTCTAGCCAAGTAATCAGATAATTTAGTTCTTCTTCGCTCGGTGTTACTCCAATTAAGGTATAATTGCCGCCTAAACAAATAGCGGCTCCTGTGGCTTTAGTTAGATCAAGCAGATTCGGTTTATGGGCAATTAATCCATCGATAAAGTTATTAGCTTCAGCCATATAATCGATTAATTGCGATTGGACAAAGTTTAATTTCACTCGATAGTCATAATCCTCGGTTTCTTCCCGTGCCGATATTTCCGAGAAAATTACTCTTCCTAAGAACTCACAAGCTTTACGGAGTTCGTAGGGTACATATTTAGGGGTGCGGTGATGACAGGCAATAATACCCCAAAGACGTTTATTTTCAATCAGAGAAATGGTTAGAGATGCTCCCACTCCCATATTATGCAGGTATTCTAAATGACAGGGAGAAGCACTTCTAAGACTGGACAGGGTTAAATTTAAGGGTTGTTGAGTTTCGGGATGAAGACTAGGCACTAGATCGACGGGTTCAGAGGTAGCATCGGGAATCTGTCGAATCCAATTAGCACTTAATAAATTTCGTGCCGGGAGAGGGATATCGGAAGCGGGATAACGTAAACCGAGATAGGGTTCTAGTTGCTCTATTTTGTCTTCTGCTATCACATCACCGTTATCTTCTTCGTCGAATTTGTATAACATAACTCGATCGAATCCTGTCATTTTTCTTACTTCTTTAACGATGATATTACAGAAATCTTTTAGGCTACGGGTGGCTTCAAGTTTATCGATCGAAGTTTTGGCTAGGTGATAGAAACTCAGGAAAGGAATGTTTTCATAGGAAATAGCAGGTTCTAACTCTAAAATCAGCATTTGTTCGGCGTTGCGGTGAAAAATAGCATCAAAGACTGCAAAATCATCCCCTTTAACCCGCGCCCAGATTTTGGAGGGATTGATAGCATCAAAATCGTTATTTTCTATGGCTGATTTGAGAGGATCGATCTGAAAGGGATCGAAGATTTCCTCTAGGGTTTTACCGATAATTTCCCCCGGAGAAATTCCCAATAAACTGCGGCTATTACTGCTAGTTTGGCTGACTTTTAGCTCCGGTTCGCTGAGAACTAAAAGCACTCCGTGCGGTTGAATTCGGTTATAGAGATGGATCGGTTCCCGTTCGATCGAAGTTGGGTTAATTGTCTCGGTTAGAACTTCCATGTGTATTTCTCCCAGAGGATTTTTGCCAAGTTGAAAACTCTTTGTTTATTAAAACTATTTCTTCTCACTTTCAGGGAGCGATCGAGAATAAATTTACTTCTCTTAATCCTAGTCCATCAAAAGTAATAAAACTTTAATTAATCAGTTATCTATCGATCGAGCAGTTCTGTTCAGTTCCCTTTATTATAATCAGTTTTTCTGTTGAGAATCTATGGTCATTTGTTAAGAATTAAGAGTTAATGTTCCAAAGGAAGGATAATTCTTAATAAAAATATACAGTAGGGGGTTTCAGACCCAAAAATTTCCAGGAACGCACGCTAGAAAAGTAGGCGATATTGCACTGTAATTATACAATTGATAAGCAAGAACAAATTAAAGAGATAAATTAGTAAACTTGATCGTGTTTTCCAATATCAACTATAACAATTAAAGTTTCTCCTGAATCAGTATCTTGACGAAAAGTAAAAATAATACGGCAATCGTAACTAACAGAACATGACCAATAACCTTCTAATCTACCTGTCAGCTTATGAGATTTTAAAGAAGGGGTGAAGGGGTTATCTTCTAACAAATGTAGAACCTCTGATACCTTGCTTTGTAGTTGAGGATTTTTGCTGATTAAGCGTTGAAAAGCTCTTTTAAAGCTTTTGTCAGCAACTAATTTCATTCTTCTTCATCCTCTAACAAATAAGCCATTATTTCTTCAGCACTGCCTTTTTTTGCTGTTCCCATTGCTAAAGACTTTAAGGTTTCTTCGCCATTTTTAGCCATCTCATCGCGGCGTTTCTCAATGCGTCTTTTACGAATTAGCTCAAACAAATAATCTTGGTCTTCAATGGATAGACTCTCTACCGATTCGATCAGATCTTGAAAAAATGCGATACTCATTAAAGTTTACTCCTGTTAGTTAACTTTTTTTCCCGATATGTTATCACAATATAGTCAAGTAGGGTGCGTTAGGCAATCCCTTGTTCCCAGAGAAAAAATCAAGAGCTAAATATCGCCGTAACGCACCACAAAGAAAAGTTTTTGCTGCGTTACGCTACGCTAACGCAGCCTTGTATGTTGGGAATGGGGGATAGGAGTTATCCTAACCTCAAGAAGAACAAGAAAAAGAGTGACTCTGGACGCACCACAAAGCAAAAAGCTTGCTGAAATATGTTGCGATTATTTTGCCGGATACCATACTTCTATAGTTCCACGCTTATAGTCTCGTTGTAGCTCTATATTGGGCTTTAGTTTTGCATTCTTAATAAGAGGTTGACTCACAACCTCTCGAAGGCATTTTGCTGCCTCAAGATCATCATCATAGAAATATTTAATCCATGCCTGACCTTGTGGTGGAGCGTCTCTTTCTGGCACTGGTTCTGGGCGATCCCCTGGAACATTAAATCCACGATCGCTTAACTCTTGTCGTAACTTCTGGGCATTTTCTTCTTGTTGGGATCCCGATGGATATTGTACGGTGACTGTAATCTGCCGATTTTTATTGCAGTCTGGAGGAGGTGGTGGAATTATCGGTATGAAGAATAATAAAAGGAGAATCGGACCTATGATTTTTAGCTTTGATTTAGCCTTTTGTGTAAATTCTGGAATTATAAAAATACCAAAGTCTACGTTGGAAACATATGGGGAAATAGATAATATTAAAATAAGAGGTAGGATGACAACTTGAAATTCTAGTGGGATTCCAAGAATGTCAGGAATACGTTTGTACATAAAATTATTACCTCAACGAGTATGTTGGAAATGGAGGATAGTAGTCAAGTAGAGTGCGTTAGGCAATCCCTTGTTCCCAGAGAAAAAATCAAGAGCTAAATATCGCCGTAACGCACCACAAAGAAAAGTTTTTGGCTACTTTTATAATCCGCTATGACGGAGGAGAGGTTCGGTACTAGGTTCGCGACCGCGGAAAGCTTTAAAAACATTCATAGGATGGGAACTTCCCCCCATAGCTAAGACAGTATCACGAAAACGGCGACCGATCGCTTTCACTGCTTCTTCGTTATCTAATCCCACTTCCTCGAAAGCGGCAAAAGCATCGGCGCTGAGAACTTCTGCCCATTTATAACTATAGTAACCCGCCGCATAACCGCCGGCGAAAATATGCCCAAAAGAACACAAAAAAGCATCTTCCGGTAGGGGAGGAATTATCGTCGTCGTCGCCGCTAAACGCTGTCTGACTTGTTTAGGAGTTTCGCTGCCATTGGGTTGATAACGATGGTGTAATTCTAAATCTACTAAAGACAAATGTAACTGACGCAGCATAGCCGAACCACTCATATAATTCTTAGCTAGGAGCAGTTTTTGGTAGTAATGTTCGGGGAGAGTTTCACCGGTTTCGTAGTGTTTGGCCATACTCATTAAAGTAGGGCGATCATAACACCAATTTTCCATAAATTGACTGGGCAATTCCACCGCATCCCACTCAACGTTATTAATACCCGCCGCACCGGAATAATCCACAGTGGTTAACATATGCTGTAAACCGTGGCCAAATTCGTGAAATAGGGTAGTTACCTCCTCAAAGGTCATTAAACTGGGGTTTCCATCTACTGGAGGCGTTTGATTGCAGATTAAATAAGCCACAGGTAAACGCACCTCGGCGCCAGTTTTGGCCCGACCGATACAGACATCCATCCAAGCGCCGCCGCGTTTTTCGGCGGGACGACTGTAGGCATCGAGGTAGAAATAGGCGATTTTTTCGCCCTTTTCGTCGTTAATCTGGAAATAACGCACATCGGGATGCCAGATAGGTGCTTTACCGTCAGCGGCGATAATTTCTACCCCAAAAATCCGTTTAGCGAGGCTAAATATGCCTTCTAAAACCCGTGGTAGGGGGAAATAGGGGCGCAATTCCTCGGCACTAAAGTTAAACTTGGCCTGACGCTGTTTTTCTGACCAATAGGCTATATCCCAATGCTTGAGATCGTCGGTTCCCGCAAAAGTTTTTAAGGCCGCTAAATCCTGTTTTGCCGCTTCATAGCTTACTTGGCGCAAATTGTCAAGCAATTTCTCGATTTCATCCACAGAATTGGCCATTTTCCGGGCAAGACTGACCTCGGCGTAGGTACTATAACCTAGTAGATGGGCTTGTTCCTGACGAAGTTGCAAAATGCGATCGATTAAGGGATTATTATCCAATTCTCCCAGATCAGCCCGACTAACGTAGGCTTTATAGAGTTTTTCCCGCAATTCCCGATTATCGCTGTACTTCATAAAGGGGAAATAACTGGGAAAATCGAGGGTAATCACCCAGGGGCCAGTTTCGTTGCTGGCGTTAGTTTCTCCTTGGTTGCGGGCGGTTTGGGCCGCTAAACTAAGGAGACTAGGGGGTAAACCGGCGATATCTTCTGGGGTTGTTAGTTTCAGTTTAAAAGCTTTGGTGGCATCGAGGAGGTTATTAGAAAATTTCGTGGTGATTTCCGCTAATTCCAGTTGAATCGCGTTAAATCTGTCTTTTTTCTCTCCTGCTAATCCCACCCCGGCTAATTGGGCATCCCGCAGGGAAGCTTCGACAATGCGCTGTTGTGCCTCGTCTAATTGCCCCCAGCTTTCCCCTTGACGCAGGGACAAAAATGCCTCATAAATGGGTTTACTTTGGCTTAAACGGCTAATAAACTCGACTACCTGCGGTTGTACGGTTTCGTAAGCTTGACGCAATTCTGGGCTATTTTTTACCCCCATCAGATGACCGATAACCCCCCAACTCCAGCTTAAACGTTCTTCGATCCGGGTGAGGGGTTCGACTAATTTTTCCCAGGTGGGGATAATCTGCGCTTCTAGATCGGTTAATTCTCTGGCCAGTTCCTGCAAAAGTTGCGTCATCCCAGGGACAATCAGGCCGGGTTGGATTTGGTCAAAAGCCGGTAATCCTTGACCGACAAGCAGCGGGTTACTGGTATTCGTCATAATTTTTGGTCTGGAAGGGTGAGTAATTTGTATCTTTTACTACCGCTCAACTAAACTTACTCAAACTTACTTAAAAGTCTGAAAGCTTAGTCATTCGTAGTGGGTCAAGCACTACAGGATTAAACGGCAAACCCTTTATTCCCTGGTCAATGACATCAGGAATTACTTTTCTAATGATGTT
>NZ_JADBRW010000311.1:0-12937 GCF_020247025.1 Microcystis sp. M109S1 | reverse complement strand
CTTGGGGAGTAGTCCCTAAGAGTGCTTGCCTTGTAGGTGTAGTCGGACTAGACATGAAGCTGTAAGACCAAAATTAGCTTTGCTAGTAGAGGCAGGATTCAGCCCAAGAATCTCCGCACTTTTAGGGCGGAGAGTGTCAAAAACCCCTGACTTTTGCCAGCAGTGAACCACGATGACTGACGTTCCCGTTTCTCGCATTCGCAATTTTTCCATCATCGCTCATATCGATCATGGTAAATCAACTCTCGCTGATCGCCTCCTGCAAATTACGGGAACCGTAGCCCAACGGGAGATGAAAGAACAATTTCTCGATAATATGGACTTGGAACGGGAACGGGGTATCACCATCAAGTTACAAGCGGCGCGCATGGATTACACCGCTAAGGATGGTCAAAAATACGTTCTCAATCTGATTGACACCCCGGGCCATGTGGATTTTTCCTACGAGGTTTCTCGGTCTCTAGCGGCGTGCGAGGGAGCTTTATTAGTTGTAGATGCGTCCCAAGGCGTGGAAGCGCAAACTTTAGCCAATGTTTACCTAGCACTGGAAAATAACCTCGAAATTATCCCAGTTTTAAATAAAATCGACCTACCCAGTGCCGAACCGGAACGAGTGGCGGCGGAAATCGAGGAAGTGGTGGGTTTAGACTGTAGTGAGGCGATTCGTGCCTCGGCTAAGGCCGGGATCGGTATTAATGATATTCTAGAGTCGATCGTCCAATTAGTTCCCCCTCCCCAAGATACCCTCGCAGAACCCTTCCGAGCTTTAATTTTTGATAGTTATTACGACGCTTATCGAGGGGTAATTGTCTATTTCCGCGTCATGGATGGTCGGGTGAAAAAGGGCGATAAAATTCGTTTTATGGCTTCTGGTAAAGAATTTATTATTGATGAATTGGGAATTTTATCACCGCAACAGGTACAAGTAGATGAACTTCACGCGGGAGAAGTGGGTTATCTGGCAGCCGCAATTAAAACTGTCGCTGATGCCCGGGTGGGTGATACGATTACTCTAACCGCTAAACCGGCAAAAGAGCCTTTACCCGGTTATACAGAAGCAAAACCGATGGTTTTCTGCGGATTATTCCCCACCGATGCCGATCAGTACGCCGATCTCAAAGATGCGCTGGAAAAGTTAAAATTAAACGATGCAGCTCTATCCTACGAACCAGAAACTTCTAGCGCCATGGGTTTTGGTTTCCGTTGCGGTTTCTTGGGACTGCTACACATGGAAATCGTGCAGGAAAGACTAGAAAGGGAATATAACTTAGATTTAATTACCACTGCTCCCTCGGTAGTTTATCAGGTCACTACCACCGATGGGGAAATTGTCGAAGTGGATAATCCTAGTTTGTTACCTTCCCCACAAAAACGGGAAAAAATTGAGGAACCTTATATCCAAGTGGAAATGATTACTCCGGAAACCTATGTAGGTGCTTTGATGGAATTATGTCAAAGTCGTCGGGGAGTTTTCAAGGATATGCGTTATTTTACTAAAACTCGCACCGCTTTGATTTATGAGTTACCTTTAGCAGAAGTGGTGACAGACTTTTTTGATCAATTAAAATCTCGATCGCGCGGTTACGCTAGTATGGAATATCAATTAATTGGCTATCGGGAAAATGAGCTAGTTAAATTAGATATTATGGTCAATGGTGATCCCGTTGATGCTTTAGCGATGATCGTTCACCGGGATAAAGCTTATTATGTTGGTCGCGCTTTAACTGAGAAGTTAAAAGAATTGATTCCCCGGCATCAATTTAAGGTTCCCATTCAAGCAGCTATTGGTTCTAAAATTATCGCTAGTGAACATATTCCTGCTTTAAGAAAGGATGTCTTAGCTAAGTGTTATGGTGGTGATATTAGCCGGAAGAAAAAGCTGTTAGACAAGCAAGCAAAAGGGAAGAAACGGATGAAAGCGATCGGAACTGTTGATGTCCCCCAGGAGGCATTTATGGCAGTCCTAAAACTCGATCCTCAGTAAAGTCTAGGGGTGAGAATTAACTCACCCTTTTTAGTTTTGGCAGTGGCTAATTATTATGAAGCTTTTGAGATTATCCTATCAAGATTTAGCCTCTGGATTAAGTATAGATTATTGCGACTTTTTTCCAGATTTGAATTTATTAGTTGGTATCTCAGGTGCAGGAAAAACCTCTATTTTAAAGGCAATTAGTAATTTAAAAAGAATCACTAAAGGTGCATCGGTAAATGGTGTAAAATGGGATGTAGAATTTTTAACTAATGATCATGTTCGTTATCATTGGTTGGGTGAATTTGAGGTTAAAAAAGCCCGTTCTCCCATCAAAAGCGATAAAGATGAAGTCAATAGTAATGACGGCGAAAATAAGGTTAGTATAATTAGGGAAACTCTTTTAAAATATCAAGAGGTTTTGATCGCAAGAAACCAAGAGGTAATTGAGTTTAAACATTCAAAGACACCAAAACTACCATCTTATTTAAGCACTATAGAGCTTTTCAATCAAGAAGAAGATGTTTTCCCTGTTCGACAGGAATTTAACAAAATTATTTTCAATCCACTTAGGTTTGCTATCTCATATTCAACATTTGATAAAATCCTTAGAAACTACGAATATAACGAATATAACTCTCTCTCTGAATTACAATCGAGTCAACTTCGTATTTCCGACAAACTACTGATCACTTATGAAAAATATCCCGATACGTTCGAGATAATAAAGATAAAGTTTTTTTAAATTTTCCCTCAATTTGAAGATTTAAAAATAGAATCTTTAAAACCTTTTTCATTAACTCGAAGTGGTTTACTTAAAAACCCACCTTACATACAAATAAAAGAAAAAAACTCTCATGTCTGGATTTTAGAACCAAATATCTCCTCTGGAATGATAAAAAGCCTGATGTTCTTAGCAACGATCAAATTATCTGCTGCTGGCAGCGTTATATTAATCGATGAATTTGAAAATAGTTTGGGGGTTAACTGTTTGGACACTTTAACAGAAGATTTATTAGTTAATTATCGAGATTTACAGTTTATTATTACCAGTCATCATCCTTATATAATTAATAATATCAGTGCTGCCTATTGGAAAATAGTCACTCGTAAAGGAGGAGTAATTCAGGTACACAATGCGGCTGATTTTCATATTTCTAAAACTCGACAAAAAGCCTTTATTGATCTTATCAATGTCTTAGAAGAATTTCCCCAAGGAATTAGTTAATCGATGAATATTTATTTTTTAGTTGAAGGAAGAAGTACCGAAAAAAAGCTTTATACTGCCTGGTTAACTCATCTTATTCCCGAAATTGAGCGAGTTGATTTTTACGATCAAGTCAATCACAACAATTACTATCTTATTAGTGGTGATGGCTACCCCTCCATACTTCATGAGGGAATTCCTAACGCCATCGATAAAATTCAAGAAGTATCCAAATATAACTATCTAGTCATCTGTCTCGATGCTGATGAGGATACTGTCGAAGAAAGAGAACAATATGTTAATGACTTTATCACCAAACATATTACTGTTCCTGCATCACTCGAAATCGTGATCATTATTCAAAATCGCTGTCTTGAAACATGGCTACTAGGCAATCGCACTATATTTAATTCTAAACAACCTTTACAGGGACTTTTAGCTGATTATGTTCAACACTATGAGGTTTACGAAAATGATCCCGAACTAATGGGTAGATTTAATTGCAGAAATCATGCCGATTTTCATTTTGCTTATCTAAAGTCTATTTTTGAAGCTAAAGGTTTGTATTATTCTAAAAAATCCCCCGGAGAAACTCAAAAACAATACTATCTTAATGAATTAAAAAAGCGTATCGATCCAACTGAACACTTAAAAACCTTTCAGAAATTTATTAATTTTTGTGATAATATTCGCCAAAATTTCAGATAAATTGATATGTGGTGCTTCTGCCAAGGATGAAATATAAGCTGATCTGGCATCGTCTGCTGACTAATGGCTGGGTGAAAATGTAGTACAGACTGTGATCGAGAATACAAGACTATGACAAGGCTTTTGTCCTAGAAATTTCTAGTTCGGCAGATTTTTGTAGTATTGTAGTATAATGGTAACTCCAGAAAAACAATCCCAAAAGTGCCTTTAGTCTCTTCAGTTAGCAGTTACCAGATAGAAGTTAAAAATTGGCAATTTACTTGATGTTATGGCTTCCTTACGGGATATTCTCAGTTACTATCGCAATTATCAAAAAGCCGCCTTTTTGAGCATTGCTGCATCGAGTGTCTTTGAAATTATCGATCTGATGGTTCCCTACGCCGTCGGACAGATTCTTAATGTTCTTTCTCATCAGCCTTTAGATGGATTCGTCCAGTCTTTGGTCGATCGCACCATGGTTTTAACTCCCTTTGCCTCAGAAAAGTGGGTTAGTTTGGCAGTATTATTAGGCTTAATTTTCCTAACCACGGTAATTAAAGCACCAATTCAGCCTTGGGTGGGTGTATGGTTTCACTGGGAAATATCCTTAAGAGCGCGACGAGATCATCTCAAAAAAATTATTGCTAAAATTCTCACCTTACCCCTATCTTTTTACGATGAAAATAATCCAGGACGCATCGCTAACCGGATCGCCAAAGGGATAGAAAATCATACTTGGACTTATCCCGAAGTGGCGGGAATGATGATCCCAAAACTGTTTAGAGTTTTCGGTATTTTTATTGTTATTTGGGTAATTCAATGGCAAATCGCCCTTGCTTTTCTTATTTCTTTTGTATTAATTGTAGCTTTTGTTGTGAGAGATTTAAAAGATTTAATGCAAAAAGAAAGAATTCTTGATCAGCACATCGAAAATACCCAAAGTCGCAATTCTGAGATTATTACTAATATCAAAACTGTCAAAGCTTTTGCCACAGAAGGACAGGAATTATATCGTCAAAAACAGCGTTTAGAGAGAGAATTTACCTACGTTATCCATCGCATTCATAAGGGTTATGTGGACTTAATTACTTGGGAAAAAACCCTTGTCCAGGCTAGTTTATTTGGAGTATTTTTTTTTACTCTCCTAGCCACCGTTCAAGAGAAAATCTCGATCGGGCATTTTATCACCACCTATACCCTCGCTAGTATGGCCTATGCGGAATTAGATCCCCTATCCCAAATGGCAGAAACTTTCGCCCGTCGCTATGCTTCTATGGCACGTTTACAGGAATTTATCAACTTGCCTATTGGCACTGATGCTGGTAGTCTTTTAGCCGATCATGCCCAACATAATCCCTATCGTTTTATGGGTAAACTAGAATTAAGTAATCTTAGCTTTGGCTATAGTCCAGAAAGAATGATTGTCAAGGATATTAATATTCTGATTGAACCCTATCAAACCGTAGCATTAGTGGGAAAATCTGGTTCAGGAAAATCCACTTTAGTTAAGTTACTTTTCCGCTATTTTGAACCGAATCAAGGGCAAATTATGATGGATGGCGAGGATATTAGTCGCTTAGATGTGACTTGGTATCGGCGACGGTTAGCGATTGTCCATCAAGAAGTAGATGTGTTTAATGGTACGGTGTTAGAAAATCTCACCTACGGTAATCCTAATATTAGCTTTGAGAAGGTAGAAGAAGCCTGTAAAATCGCCCGTGTTGATGAATTTATTCAGGAATTACCTAATGGTTATTCCACTATTGTAGGGGAAAGGGGCGTGCGTCTTTCGGGGGGACAAAGACAGCGTTTAGGAATTGCTAGGGCGTTAATTGTTGATCCAGATGTGTTAGTTTTTGATGAGGCCACTTCTAGCTTAGATTATGAGTCAGAAAGAGCCATTCAACTAGCCATGAAATCAATACTAGGCACTCGCACCACGATTATTATCGCCCACCGTCTTAGTACTGTTCGAGAAGCTGATCAAATTGTCGTCTTGGATAATGGTCGTATTGTCGAGATCGGTAGCCATGACCAATTATTAAATCAGCAGGGAATCTATCAACGTCTCCACTCTTTACAAGAAAGCGGTGAACTGGTTTAGTTTTAAGATAGTCCCCGATAGCAGACCGAGAAAATATGATCTAATGGGAGTTGATACCATGTCTAACGAAACCGTTACCTATTCCCTAGAAGCTGTTTTGACGAGGATTGAGGGGAAAATTGACAATCTCCAAAAAGATGTTAATCAAAAATTTGACAAAATCGACGAACGGTTAAATAAGCTAGAGGTAGGACAGGCAAAGTTAACCGAAAAGGTTGAGGGAATCGATAATCGCCTAAAATCAGTGGAAGGAACCCAAAAAATCAGGTTTGGACATTAATTATTCTTTGGGCAAGTGCGATCGCCTACGGCGCGGCGAAGCCGACCGCTACAGCCGGTTGGAAAGTATTTTTTTCAGGTAATCCCTAGAATTAATAGTAGCAACCTCACCACCCCCTTATCCTGATCGGTTAGCCAAAAATTGTCACTTTTCCGATTTAACCCTCTGCTAACCAGCGCACGGCATCCTTAGCGTGGTAGGTTAAGATAATATCGGCACCCGCCCGTTTAAAGCTGGTTAAAGTCTCTAAAGTCACTCGTTTTTCGTCAATCCAGCCATTTAACGCCGCCGCTTTAATCATTGAATATTCCCCCGACACATTGTAGGCAGCCACGGGTAAATTAGTCATTTCCTTGATTCTCCAGATAATATCCAGGTAAGATAGAGCAGGTTTAACCATTAACATATCTGCTCCCTCTAATACATCTAATTCCACCTCTTTTAAGGCTTCCCTGGCATTACCCGGATCCATTTGGTAGGTTCTGCGATCGCCGAATTGGGGGGTAGAATCGGCGGCATCCCGAAACGGCCCATAATAGGCAGAGGCATATTTAGCCGTATAGGAAAGAATCGGTGTATCACTATAACCCGCCTCATCCAATCCCTGACGAATTGCCTGCACGAAACCATCCATCATTCCCGACGGTGCAATGATATCCACTCCCGCTTTTACCTGGGAAACGGCGGTTTTTTGCAATAATCCCAGAGTAGGATCGTTTAACACCCTGCCGGTTAAATCTCCCGTTTGCAGATAACCACAATGACCATGGTTAGTATATTCACACAAACAAGTATCAGCGACAATGAGTAGATCGGGAACTGCCTCTTTAATCGCTGTGGCCGCTTTTTGCACAATACCATGATCGTGCCATGCTCCCGTCGCCTCTGTGTCTTTACTTTCCGGCAGCCCGAATAAAATAATCGCTGGGATTCCTAAATCCCGCACTTCCTTGGCTTCGTCAACAATTTTATCGATTGATAATTGGTACACCCCCGGCATCGATTTCACTTCCTGGGCAATACCTTCCCCCGTCGTGGCGAAAAGGGGATAGATAAAGTCATTGGCTGTCAAGACGGTTTCACTCACCAGACGGCGCATTTGAGGGGTTTGACGCAGACGACGGGGGCGATGAATAGGAAACATAGTTTTTTGTGATTAAATCGGGAATCTTGTCTCGATTCTTTAGTTTAAATCTTTGCTTAGGATGAACACAAATCGATTCAGCCGGCAGCTGGCTGCCGGCAGCTATCCGCAATATTTAGTTATTTTGAGCTTAATCAAACTATTTAGGTCAAAAATGACCTGATGAGGCTCTATCGTCGTTTTGAGAGCGAAAAACCAGCAATTTGACTAAAATTTAATCTTTATAGCCATCACTTTTGCTGTTGCCACCACCTCATCTCTTTACAAAACTTTACCTCATCAGTTTTAAGTTCACTGACGGCTCTCTTGGATAGAGGTGCAAGCGTTCACTGATTACTGTTTACTGTTCACTGTTCACTGACTCCCAAAACCCATCTCCATTTGCGAGAAGGATCGTTTATTCTAGGAAATAAGAGCGATCGATTCAGGATTTTTGCTATGGCCAACTTAGGTGATTTAGTCAAAAAAGCAGTTTATTTGGGCGTAGGCATTGCTACCTATGCCGCCGAAAAAGCTGAAGTAAATTTACAAGAATTAAGAAATCAAGCCCAAAAATTAGCCGATGAAATGATTTCTCGCGGCGAAATAAACGCGGAAGAAGCGCGCAAATACGTCGATGAGTTGGTGAAACAGGCACAACAGCAAACGGTAGAAGGTAATGAATCTAATATTCCCCATGAACCCCGACGGATAGAAATTATTGAAGATGAGGAGGACACCAAAGCAGCCGATCCAAAAGTAGATGAATTGCGGCAAAAGGTGGAACGTCTTCAGGAGGAATTGCGGAAACTACAACAGGATTAAACCTAATTTTAGGGACAAATAATTAATTATTACCAGACAAGGGATGCAAGTATAAACATGGACGATTGGCAGAAGGATTTTTGGGAAGTGATCGAAACTGTGGCGGTGGGAATTGAAACTTTTTTCCAAGAAGTGACCCAAACTATCGAAGAAATTAATGAGGAAATTATCATCGATCTGGAACAGTTCATTCAAGAGGTTTTACCCCAGGAATTAGAAGAATTTTTTAACTCCGATGAATCCCTATTTTCGGAATTAGATGAATCCTCGGATTTTATCCTCACTCCCAAGGTTAACCCCGATCCTAACACCCATCCTGCTTGTATCGGTTGCCGTAATTATCACGGTTATATCTACGGAGGCAATCTTCTCGTCTGCGGTTTCCATCCCTACGGTTGGGATGGTGATAGTTGTCCCGATTGGCAAGCAGAGGATTAATTATTTTTCTACAAAATCAGGTAGGGTTATTATCCCTACCCATAACTTTTATCTCAAAGCAATTGTCTGTCATTTTTAGTTAAGAATTACCCTTGGGAGCATGGTAGGGTTCCGCATCAAAAGGCTGCATCCCCACATCTGGATATTCATCTTTATTGGGGCTAAAAATGCGAGCAAAAGCCTCTGTTAGGTACTGGACAGCATTGTGTAACGTATCCTTGATATTCATTGCTTTTCTCTCCGACTCTCGACAACAATCTCTGTTCAACTTCGGATAAGGTTGATCCACCCCTCCACCCCAATTATCTGGCCAGAATCTCATCAATTGTTGACTTTTGCGATAATTCTTGAATAATCTTCATAAGACTTTATATTTTTTCTTGCTTATTTAAACTTTTATAATAATTTTTCTATTTTTGTAAAGCAAAGATTATTCAATAAAACACCGTATCTTTGTTGATCATCTAAGCATAAATATCCATTGACAAAAACTTTTAATTGAGCATTATCTATCTCCTCATCCAAAAAAGGCTCGATGGCTTTCTGACGAAGTGCTTTGATTTTGTTGAGGTTTAATCCCAACTTTTCGATAGTATTAATTGCTTTTTGATCATCTTCTTGTGCGGGTTTAATTGTACCATCATAATTAAAAGCAAAGTGAGACTCACAATCGGGATTAAGTGGAGAGATTAAGAGATTTTCATCAAACCAGCTATTTTTTAGATTACCACAGTGCCGAGGTTCACCCGGCTTAAGATTTGCCTGACAGGAACATAGCAAATTGGCATAATCTAAGGGATCAACAGTGGGATCACTTTGAGGTTTAAAATGTTCTATATGGCATTCACCATCAACCAATCGACTTTCACAATAACAACATATTTCCCCCTGTTCTGTCATCAAAGCTTTAATTAGTATTTCTTTTGGTTTTCCCGCTAAACTTTTAAAGTCGGGCTGCCAATCTGGGTTAGCTTGCTCTTTCCAATTCTTAAACTCCGGTGGTTCTTGTCTTTTTCTAATATACTTCATTTTCCGATAATTTCCTTGCGTCGAATAATAACTTCAGCTTTAATTAATTCTGGATCATCTTGAATTTTAGCTCTGAGATCATTGATTTTATTTTTAGCTGCCTCTAATTGATTGTGAGAGATTTGTTCATAGATATCTTTCAAAGCTTCAGCGATTTCCTTGGGACGAGTTGTCTCTAATCCCATCAAATCTTCCAAAATTCGATCAACATTTTTGCCGTAGGACTCTTGCACGGGATGAATTTTTATTCCCATTTCTGTTTGTTCCATGAAGTGTAAACTTTCTGGCTGAACATGAGTGATAATATTAGGAGAATGGGTGGAATAAAAAATTGACAGTTAGGAAAAACTTCTAGTAATTTAGGTACTACAAATCTTAGCCATTGAGGATGTAAATGTAAATCAATTTCGTCAATGATAATAACGCCATTACCCGTTAAAGGATCAGGATTTTGAGGATTAGCAATCGCCATTCTTCGAGCTAAATCTCCCAGCATAGCAATCAGACATATTTCTCCATCAGAAAGTTGATTAACAGTAACTATTTTATTCTTTTTTGTTACTTCCATTCTCAAGGGATTACGACGGACGCTAAGATTAGTAAAATCGGGTAGAAAACGTTCGATCGTTTCCCGAACTGCTTCCAATTGGGGATCGGGAAAACAAAAACCTTCTGGTTTAATTGGATCATACTGATATTTTCTATTTTCATTTTCTAAATCTTCACGTTCGCGAAACCATGCAAAAAAAGTGCGAAAATATGATCCACTGGTTAAAGCATTTTCGTAGGCACTTAGAGAATCAAATTTATGTTTTGTTCTCATTGGTATATCCAGCACTGCTCGATTAACAGAATAATAAACAAATAAAGGTAGGTTAATTTGTCCTTGATGTTCAGTAATTTGCAGTTGTATTTTTTTAGTATAATCATTTAATTGCCTAAAATTACTCCCTTCCCCAGCGTGGATATATCCAGTCCTAGTTTTTACTATTTTCCAAGTAATCTCTTGACTATCTTCCGTCACCCCAGTGATTTCAATTATAGCCGTCCACTGACCATTATTAATCTCGGTTTCGCTAATCTGTCGTCCACTGGCATTAGTATTTTTTAGGCGATTAACTAACCATGAAAGCATAATAACCAGACCATCTAAAATAGTAGATTTTCCAGAACCATTAACTCCTATAAATATATTTAATTGCCGATGAAAGTCGATGTTTAAACTAACTGCACCTCGATAATTAATAAGCTTTATAGACTTAATTTTCATGAATTTTTGTATCGCCAAGAGTTGCTTATATTTGAGATAATTGTTAGAGAATGACTCCCAGATAATTTTTTATAAAACTGAGACATGGTTAAGAGGCAATCCCGATGAAAAAATTTTCATCACCAGAGATGAAAGAGGTTTCTTTACCTACACCCCACACCCCACACCCCACACCCTACCCCCACCGAAAAACTTTTTCAGCAAACCCTATTTATCGAAAATTTGGGTTAAAACCCCGACTGACTTTCCCGATCGCTGCTGTCTGTGAGACAATCGATCGAGTGTTATCCTAAACTCCGCCAATTTTCATGTCCGACGACGCTACTATTCGCACTGCTGTACA
Organism: Microcystis sp. M109S1; assembly: GCF_020247025.1. NCBI lineage: Bacteria > Bacillati > Cyanobacteriota > Cyanophyceae > Chroococcales > Microcystaceae > Microcystis > Microcystis sp. M109S1. The sequence goes on along the minus strand of NZ_JADBRW010000311.1, from coordinate 1,662 downwards.
ACGTCTCTACAATACCTATCCTTTCCCCCCCGAACCGCTCCTAGACGAACCTCCTCCGGGTTACAATTGGCGCTGGAATTGGATTGCTGCCTATAACTTTTGTTGTCATCGTAAACCCGAACGAGAGGATATCCGGATTCTCGATGCGGGTTGTGGTACTGGTGCAGGAACCGAATATCTGCTCGCGCTCAACCCCTTTGCTAATATAGTCGCTATAGATATCAGTGAAAAAGCCCTAGAAATTGCCAAAGAACGCTGTAATCGTTCGGGAGTCGCCGCAAAACACCGAGGTTCTCTGGCTTTTCACTATTTACCTCTAGAATCTGCCACTAATCTCCCCGGAGAATTTGATTTAATTAACTGCGTCGGGGTGCTGCACCATCTCCCAGACCCGATTAAAGGTATTCAATCGCTCGCGCAAAAACTGGCCCCCGGGGGTCTGCTGCACATTTTCGTCTATGCACAATTGGGACGCTGGGAAATCCAGTTAATGCAATCTGCGATCGCACTTTTGCAGGGAGACCGACGCGGGGATTATAAAGATGGGGTCGCTGTCGGCCGAGAGATTTTTGCCTCTCTACCGGAAAATAATCGCATTTTGAAACGGGAAAAAGAGCGTTGGTCAATGGAAAATCATCGCGATGAATCCTTCGCTGATATGTACGTTCACCCCCGGGAAGTGGACTACAATATCGATACCCTCTTTCAACTGATTGATGCGTCAGGATTAGCCTTTATTGGCTTTTCTAACCCTTCCTACTGGCAATTAGACCGTTTATTGGGTAAATCCCCCGAATTGATGGCTAGGACGCAAAATTTAGGAGAAAGGGAACGTTATCGCTTGACGGAATTATTAGACCCGGAAATCACCCACTATGAATTTTTCCTCGCTAAACCACCGATTTTCACTGCTGATTGGTCCGGGGATCAAGTCCTAGAGAATGCAGTGGCCGAAGTTCATCCCTGTCTTTACGGTTGGCCTAGTGCAAGTGTTCTAGATTACGATTATCGGCCGGTTAATCTCTCGGAGAGAGAATTTGCTTTTCTACAAGCTTGTGATGGTCGTTTAACTGTGGCAGAAATCGACGCTCAAGTTGCCTTAGGATTAACTGGTGTGCGTTCTTTACAACAGCGCCAACTACTGATTTTAACTTAGGGAAAATTTGGGGATGTTAGAGATAGCGTCCCTTGGCAATGGGTAACTTGTGAACTAACTTTGCTAAATCTTGCCAAAACTTTTTTTTCTTAACAATTATCACCCCCCTGTCCCCATAGTTTCAGCCCCAGAATTAACCGGGGCTGAATTATAATAGTTAAAAAAGTGGACAAGGCTGCTAAATTTCTGATCAGTCCAATTTTTGCCCATTGGCAAATGGGAGAATTTAATCATTATCCCAAGATTCCGAGGCGATTAAGTCACCAATTTGATCTCTGAGAAGGTAGTCACATCGTTCTAGTTCACATTCAACACAAACCCACTCCCGGGGGGGAATGAACTGACAGAGAGTGTAGATCGGTTGGGGGAGCATCTCACCTTTGCAATGAGCATAAATACTTAGTGGAAAAATAGGCTTTTCGAGGGTAATTCTTGTTTTAATTCTCCATGTACGCAGTCTTTAAAAGCCTCTATTTCGTTCCAAGACACGATTAAGAGTGGCTTTT
>NZ_JADBRW010000310.1:0-9948 GCF_020247025.1 Microcystis sp. M109S1 | reverse complement strand
CCCAAAGGAATTGGTTATGTTAGTGGAGATACCGAAAAACAGCTATCTGTAAGCGATACCAGTTGGACACGATTGGGACAGATAGCTGTTAGCAAGATTCAGTTAATTCGTCGTTCTAACGGTTTAATTGTTTCTCACTAACTCATATAAAGCCGCCCTCCGCTATCGCTAAAGGGCGGGGTTTCAGACCCAGTTTTTCGATGATTTTTCTCCTTACTCTAGCCCTAATCGCCCTGTCGATCAGCTATAATGTTCAAGGCGAAATAATTAGCCTCAGTACCCGCTTATTAGGTCTTTTTTGTGGCTTGTTAAGTTTGTTCTTTACACCCCTACCGGTAAAAGTTTTTATCCTTGTCACCTTAGTCCTCTTCAGCTGGGATTTTCAGCCCTAAACCCGACTGAAACCCTAAGCATACTTAACCCATCAAAAAACTGTTATGCAAAAACGCTATCTCGGTCAGACTAATATAGAAATTACTCCCCTTCTCGTGGGTACTTGGCAAGCAGGAAAAAAGATGTGGGCAGGTATTGAAGATGAGGAAAGTATTAAAGCAATTCGTGCCGCTTTTGAGGCAGGAATTACCACTGTAGATACAGCCGAAATCTACGGGGAAGGTCACTCAGAATTGATTGTCGCTCAAGCTTTAGCCGATGTGCGAGAACAGGTAATTTATGCCACAAAAGTTTTTGCTAATCACCTCAAATATGAGCAAGTTATCGCAGCTTGCCATCGCTCTTTAAAAAACCTCCAAACTGATTATATCGATCTTTACCAAATTCATTGGCCTAGTGGCTCATGGAACACGGAAATAGTGCCTATTTCTGAAACTATGGCCGCTCTTAATTATCTGAAAGCACAGGGAAAAATTCGAGCTATAGGGGTTTCCAATTTCTCCCGCTCTCAACTGGAAGAAGCTAGTCAATACGGCAGAATTGAGAGTATTCAACCTCCCTATTCTCTGTTTTGGCGCTCGGTAGAAAAGGAAATTATGCCCTATTGTATAGAGAATAATATTTCTATTCTGGCCTATTCTCCCCTTGCCCAAGGTTTATTAACAGGAAAATTTAGAACCGGTTATCAGTTGGCAGCGGAAGACCATAGAATTAAAAATAAACTCTTTCATGGCGAAAACTTTCCGAGGGTACAAGCGGCTTTAAATCAATTAGAACCGATTGCTGACCGCTATAATTGTTCCCTAGCTCAATTATCTCTTGCTTGGTTAATTAAGCAACCCCAAACTAATGCAATTGCTGGGGTAAGAAATGCCGCTCAAGCAGTTAATAACGCTCAAGCAATGACAATTAATTTAACCCCGGAAGACCTAAAATTAATTGATAATATTGGTAAACAGGTAACTGATTTCTTGGATGATAATCCCGTGCTGTGGGATTTCTAAAAATTATACAGCAGTTATCTTAAGGGTGAAGACAGAAGCTTTGGTTAATTCTCAGGAAAAAGCCTGTATAATGACAGCTATAGTCCGATTCTTATCGCAGGATTATACCTATGGCTAAATCCAAAAAACACAATCTGCAATGGATCAAAGAAACCCTCGATTTAAATCCAGATCATAACTGGAAATCTAGTCCGGGTAACAGTATTTTTGTAGCTGGTCGCGGTGCAGTTCGCTTTGAAGTTCCGCAAGATTGGCATTTTGAACCCGATGATAATTCCTTTCGTTTTTTAGATAGAAAACCCCCCGATGATGATTGTCGTTTAGAGGTTTCCTATAATCTACTTCCCCCCGGAGATTGGAAAGAATTACCCCTGAAAGGAATGGTCAAAAAATTAGCTCGTGAAGATAGCCGCAATCCTCACGAAATCGGCGAAGTTATCCAAGAAAAACGACAAACCGTACGCATTGTTTGGGTGCAAATTCAATTCATCGACCCCCAAGAAAATCGGCCAGCTTATTCGCGTATTGCCGTGGGCATTGGTTCCGGGGTTCAATGTTTAATTACTATGGATTATTGGGTCGATGATGCGGAAAAATTCACCCCCGTCTGGGATACGGTTATCTCCTCGCTGGTGTTAGGTTTATACATTCGCGATCCCCGCAGCGGTTTAGCTTTCCCCGACTAAAGGTAATAGCAATTTTGCCGGAAAATTTCCTTGACAAAAAACCTTAATTGTGATAGTAGAAAAATCGATCGCTCGACTCTGGTGGGGATAGCTGCCGGTCCCCGCATTGACGGGATGTGCGGGGAAGCAAGAGGCACTCAGACTTAAACGTAAGCTATGACCTTGAGGAATAGTGATAAAAGTGGCCTGCATAGCAATATTTAGGGGCGATTCGGGATTATTTACCCGTTTATAACCCTGAGTGATATTAAAAACTCGACCATCGGGGGTAACTTGAGAAACCACCGCACAGATATCGAAACTAACCGCATCTGCTTGACAATAACAATCCAGACGGGGACTACCCAAAATCGTTAAATCTTTCTCTAGGGGGGGAGAAGTGTAGGTAATCACATCACTGCGACAGTCTAGCATGGTGCGGTCGAATATTCCCCCCGGTAGGGCGCTATGACCTCCTAAAGATGGGACCGGTCGCCAAGGATCGTGAACGATGGTATCCTCGATCGCAGGTTCTAACAAAATCGCGCTTAATTTCCCCTCATCCTCGCGCAGATTGGCTAAACCTTGACTAGCAAGATAATAAATTTGCTGATTTTCTCTGGGAAACTTCTCCAGATATCGCCATTGATTAGACCCCATTTGAAATAGATACAGGGGAGGATTTTTTAATAACTCCGTTTCCTGACCTTTTAAGAAATAATCAAACCATTGCAGCTGCATTTTATCCACAGGACTAATTGCCTCTTGACCATAATCTATCTCTCCTACTTTTCTCCCCCAGGGTAGATGAGTCCAAGCACCAATAATTAGCTGTTGGGGATAGATAGAACGCGCTTGCATTTCTTGGTATAAACCCAAAGTTCCCCGGAGATGAGGATCGAACCAACCCCCGATATGTAACATCGGTAAATCGATATTTTTTAAAAGGTTTTGCGGGGATAAATTTTGCCAATAGTCATCGGGAAGATAACGAGTAATCCAATCGTGATAAAAAGAATCAGCAGCTAAATCTTGCAGAATTTGGGGAGAGGCAGCAATAGGATCAAAAAGGGGTAAATTTCGGGAAGCTACCCAGAGTTTTTGATAGGCAGTTTCGTCTCCTTTTAATCTAGCTGTTTCCGCTGCTAATTGTATTGCCCAAGCGAGATTATATTGGAAATTAAATGCTTCATTTTCATAGCCCCAATCTCGATATAAATCGTGAGCGATCATCCCTGGGCAAATAGTTTTTAAAGCAGCATGACCATTAGTAGCGGCGTATAATTGGGTCATTCCCTGATAGGAAAAACCATACATTCCCACCACACCCGTATTATTAGGAATAGTTAAAACCCATTCAATAGTTTCTAATCCGTCGCTAATTTCATGGGCAAATAAATTAAAATTTCCCGTCGAGTTTCCCCGTCCCCGGACATCCTGAATTACCACAATATAACCCTGACGTGCATACCAGCTAGGATGGGCATAAACCACCGTAGAAGCGATCGCTTTTCCGTAGGGTTGTCGCATTAGTAAAATGGGAAAAGATTCCCTACTATCGGGACGATAAATATCGGCAGCTAAACTAATTCCATCTCTGGTGATTAAACTAGCCGTTTCTTTTTTTATGGGGTAGGGATTAAGCATTATTATCTCTTTCAGATAAAAAATAGTGTCAGGTGGCTCAATCGAGAAAACTTGACAAAGACCAGATAAAGCTTAACTAAATGTTACAATAGAGGCGGACTGCCTCAACTGCCTAGGACTGGAGAAAAATCAGCGATGCTACGACTAGAGAGAATTAGTAAGATTTACCCGACGGGAGAAGTGTTAAAAGATGTCACTTGGGAAGTAAAAACGGGCGATCGCATCGGTTTGGTGGGAGTCAATGGGGCCGGAAAATCCACCCAGCTGAAAATTATTATGGGGGAAGTGGAACCCACCGCTGGGGAGATCATCCGTCCTACCAGTCTCCATATCGGCTATCTTACCCAAGAATTTGAAGTGGATCCCCGTCGGACGGTACGGGAGGAATTTTGGACGGTGTTTCAAGAAGCGAATCAAGTCCACCATCAACTAATAGAAATTCCCCAGCGCATGGAAAAAGCTGATCCCGAAGAATTAGATCGCTTAATTCATCAATTGGATCGCTTACAAAGACAATTTGAAGCGTTAGATGGTTACGGATTAGAAGCGCGCATCGAGAAAATTTTACCAGAAATGGGCTTTACTATTGATGACGGCGATCGCTTGGTAAGTTCCTTTAGTGGTGGTTGGCAAATGCGGATGAGTTTAGGAAAAATTCTCCTGCAAACTCCCGATATTTTACTCCTCGATGAACCGACTAACCATTTAGACTTAGAAACCATTGAATGGTTAGAAAAATTCCTCAAGGATTTAACTACTCCCATGGTCATAGTTTCCCACGACCGGGAATTTCTTGATCGTCTCTGTACCAAAATTGTCGAAACGGAAAGGGGAGTTTCTACCACTTATTTAGGTAATTATTCTGCCTACCTACAGCAAAAATACGAACAACAATCTGCTCAGTTAAGTGCCTACGAACGTCAGCAAAAAGAACTAGAAAAACAGCAAGCTTTCGTGGATCGGTTCCGTGCCAGTGCCACCCGCAGTACCCAAGCAAAAAGCCGGGAAAAACAATTAGAAAAGGTAGAAAAAATTGAAGCACCAATCGCCGATGTGCGTACCTTAAAATTCCAGTTTCCTCCAGCAGTGCGTAGTGGTCGGGAAGTGGTAACTATTAAAAATCTTGTTCACATTTACGATGATAAAATTCTCTTTTTCGGAGCAAATCTGGAAATAGAAAGGGGCGATCGAGTGGCTTTTTTAGGGCCAAATGGTGCAGGAAAATCCACGCTTTTACGTTTAATTGTTGGGTTAGAACCCCCCACAGAAGGCTCGATCGAAATCGGTAAACATAACGTTATTCCTAGTTATTTTGAGCAGAACCAAGCGGAAGCTTTAGACCTAACTAAAACTGTTTTAAATACCATTCATGATGAAGTTCCCGATTGGAAAGATGTGGAAGTTCGCAGTCTTTTAGGGCGATTTTTATTCAGCGGGGAAACGGTATTAAAAAAAGTAGAATCTTTGAGTGGTGGCGAAAAAGCGCGTCTTGCCTTAGCCAAAATGTTACTTGCTCCCGCTAACTTATTAATTCTCGATGAACCGACTAATCACCTCGATATTCCCGCCAAGGAAATGTTAGAATCGGCTTTAAAAGTTTATGAAGGCACGGTTTTAATTGTTTCCCACGATCGTTATTTTATCTCCCAGGTAGCTAACAAAATTGTCGAGATTCGGGATGGCGAATTAATTGCCTACGCAGGAGATTATCACTATTATCTAGAAAAACTAGACGAAGAAAAACAAAAAGCTGAACAAAAACGCATTGAAGCAGAAAAAGCGGCCAAAGCTGCTGCTAAACGGGCTAAACAAAAGACCAAAAAAGGTTAGAATATAAAGTATCACCCTATCCACGATTATCTATTCATTAATTAATCTTATGGCAGCTATAAAAGTAGGCGATCGAGTTCCCAATTTTTCTCTCCCTTCCCAAACAGGGACAACGGTTAATGTCAGCGATTTAATCGGTAAAAAATCTCTGGTAATTTATTTCTATCCCAAAGATGACACTCCGGGTTGTACCGCAGAATCCTGCGCTTTCCGCGATAGTTACGAAGTGTTTACCGATGCGGGTGCGGAAGTTATTGGTATTAGTGCCGATAGTCCCCAATCTCATCAACAATTTGCCCAAAAATATAATCTTCCCTTCACCCTTTTAAGTGATAGCGATAACCGAGTCCGGAAATTATTCGGTGTTCCCTCTACCTTATTCTTCCTCCCCGGACGAGTTACCTATATCATTGATCAAGAGGGAATCGTCAGACATATTTTTGATTCTATGTTAGATTTTAAAGCTCACGTTACCGAATCTTTGAACACAATTAAATCTTTTTAGGTTGATGATTATGCAAGAAATTAAGACATCTATCCCATAATTGGGACAGTTCTGACTTAAAAATAAAATTAATGGTGTGTTAATTTTGACTAACACACCCTCAGTTTGCTTTAGTTATTGGCAAAAATGACGGCTGGAAACAGAAGGCTAACATAGGCAAAGCTAACACCCAAAAGTTTGTCGTTATTCCTTATAAACGTCTAATTGAAATGTTAACTTATACTAAATCCGTTGAGTAGTGGTTTCAAGTTACAACATCCTAAGAAAAGTATTCCCAAATCTGTTCAGCTATGGGATAGAGAGGTGCGTAGTTCAGCCAAGGAGAATTAATCTCTCGAAGTAAAAGTGAAGGGAATTTCTCAAATGGAATTCAGTCTGTTTATAATTGACTATACTTTTACTAACTATATAGTAAAGACTTTCAGGGTGTTTTGCTTGACGACTCCAATGGACTTGCTATAGGAACGATAAAAGTTTAACTTTCTTGGCACGATGCTAAATAACAAACTACAACTTCTGTTAACCAGGGTAGGCACATGGGCTGTTGGCGGCCTGCTCGGCGGTTTGATCGGCTCTCTGGCCGCGGTACTGCTGACTGAGGCAATTAAGCAAACCCTCAGGATTGCCTCTGACCTAGGCAACGTCTGGCTACTGCTGCTGCCTCTGGTGGGCGTTACCTTAGCAGCGCTAGTCCTGTTTGGACTGGGTAGGGGGCAACCCGTGCAGACCTTAGCTCCCCGGGGGGCGACTTCCTCTGGCCGCTGGGGTTCTCTCATGGACTGGTACTCCTTCCCCCATGACATTGCTCGCGCCGACCTGACCGGTGACGTGGTGAACGCATCCGGCGCCGAAGAGCGCTTCCCCTGGAATCTAGCCCCCTTGCGCGCCCTGGCCATCCTCTCCACTGTTGGACTGGGTGCGCCCATGGGAACAGAATCACCGGCAGCTCATATTGGCGTGGCGACGGGAACCTGGTTGGGTAGCATAAATCCAGCCCTGCGTCAACTGGTGCGGCCGCTGGCCATCGGCGGCGGTGCGGCAAGTGTTTCTGCTCTGATGGGAATCCCTCTGGTGGGCAGCTTTTTTATGTTTGAGTTGAGTCAGCGACGCCAGGTTCCGATCACCCCGGAGCGGGCAGCGGCGATGTTAGCCGGGGGACTGGTGGGATGGGGAGTCAACGCTGCCTTTAAGCTGCAACTGATCCGGCTGGTCGTGCCGCAGCTTCCCCCGACTGACTTCTGGGATGCGGTGGGTGCCACTTTGTTGATCGGAGTGATCGCCGGCACGATTACAGCGCTCACTGGTGAGGCGATCTACTGGGCCAGAGGCTTGCGGGACAAGCCCGCCACGCGTCTTCTGATCGGTGGCCTGGTGATGCTATTCTTGGCGATCGTGATCGGACAGGTGGCGACCCCCGCAGCGGCTTTTGGGCCGGGGGGAGCCGCTATCCTCTGGGCCGAAAGCATTGAAACAACTCCTTACCATCTGTTAGCGGTAGCTCTGCTCCGGGCCGCGGCCACCACCGCTGCCGTTTTAGCCGGGGGCTGTGGCGGCGTGTTTGTCCCTTTTCTGGCGATCGGCGACCTCAGTGGCCGGGTGTTCGCAACCACCTTTGAGATTTCGGGGGATCTGGCGGGTGCGGCGGGGGCAGCGGCTGGTATTGCTGGCGGCTATCGCCTACCTCTGACCGCCATGGCGATGGTACTGGGGGTGGGTGGCCCGGGGGCAGCCCAGCTAACCTGCCTTGCCACAGTGGTGGTCGCCGCCCTTTCGGGATTGGTGGCCGCACGGGCAGCCAATCAACTCTCCAGTTCCCTGCGCGCAATGTTCCGCTAGAAGCCACCGTCAGGGGATTGACAATCTCCGCACTTTTAGGGCGGAGATTCTTGGGCAACATCTTGCCTCTACTAGCAACCAGCAATTCTCAGTTTTAGACATAGCAAGCCTTTTAGGGATTTAAAGAACATTTTAAAGGGGGATTTTTGGGGCAACTTTGGGTGTACTATCACGTCAAAAGCCTGAAGACTCGTGACATGAAATTTGCAATCCCATTGAATTTGACCCCGTATTATGCGAACTAACCCCCAAAAGCCTTGCTACAGGGCAAATTTAGAATTGCTGTCTTCACCCCGACATTTGAGATAAAAACCCCTAAGAGGATTTGTTAGGGGTTTTTACCCATCAGGAAACTGGTCACAACTTGTCGTAAAGTGAAATAGGACTGACCAGTGCCACCGATTTTGATTAGCAAACTCCCATGATTCATCAACCCCCGGCGGGGACAAGGGATTTATTACCCCTAGAAGTTACCCAAAAAGGCTGGATTAACGATCGCCTTCAGTCTGTCTTTCAGCGTTGGGGCTATCAAAGGATTGTCACCTCCACCATTGAATGGCTCGATACCCTCACCGCGGGCGGTGCGATCGATCCCAGCACCGTGATCCAACTCCACGGGGATAGCCAAGGACTATCGGGATTACGCCCCGAATTAACCGCTTCCATTGCCCGCAGTGCCGTCACCCGCATGAGTGGGGAGTCCTATCCCCAACGTCTCTGTTATCGGGCTAACGTTTTTCGTCGCCCTAGTGCCAGTTATCACGGTCGTCAAGTGGAATTCTATCAAGCGGGGGTAGAACTGCTCTTTTCCGGCGGTTTACTAGCTGATGCCGAGATTTTACTGCTCCTAGCCGACTGTTTCGATAGTTTGGCCGTCCCTAAGTGGCAGATTATTTTAGGAGAAGCGGGTTTGACTCGTTCGCTACTTTCTCCCTTTCCGAATCCCTTACGCGAACAGGTGAAACGCTGTTTAGCCCTCCTCGACTACGTTAGCCTCGAAAATCTTCCCTATCCCAACGAAACCCTCCGGCAGCAAGCGCGACAATTATTTCACCTGCGCGGTAATCCTGAGGATGTCCTCGCACAAGTGGCAGTATTAGCCCAGGAAGAATCAGCCCAAAAAGCCGTTAATAACCTTAAATCCCTAGTAGAGCTGCTTAATGCCGATCGCTCTGGGCCTTTCCCCCTAATTCTCGATTTAAGTCTGATTCAAACCTTTGATTACTACACCGGCATCGTTTTTAAGGCGGTTAGTTATCACCAGCAAAATCTCAGTATTTTGGGCCAGGGCGGACGCTATGATCAATTATTGGGTGTTTTTCATCCCCAGGGCCAATCGGCTCCGGGTATCGGTTTTTCCCTGAATATCGAAGAACTGCACGAAAGTTTATTATCAGGGCAGACTTTACCCACTCAAGCTCCCCCCCTCGACTGGTTACTTATCCCTTTGGGTAATAACGCCCAGATAGCGACTTTTAGTAAAGCTCGCTCCCTTCGCACCGGTGATCCAAATCTGAGAGTGGCGATCGATTTAGGGGGTCGCAGCGAGGCACAAATTCGTACCTATGCCCGCGATCGGATGATTAAAAATCTCGCCTGGGTGCAAGAAGATGGTTCCGTGATCGAAGAATCTCTCTAAAAGGGGGCAAAAGCAGCGGAAATTCCGCTGCCCGCTACTATAGGACTCTATCTAGGGTTTGCGGCAAAAAGTACGGGCGAAGCATTCGGGCAATAACCTATCGGTGAAACCGTAGATTTTTTATCCGAATGCTTCGCCCCTACAGGACGCGGGCCGATGAAGACGCAAGGTTTTGAAGCACGATTCTCTCAAAATCTTGCACCTGTTTCGCTCGTAAAGCCACAAAACCCTTACCTTGCCTACATTTCACCTTTATTCAGCAGACCCTAAATAATATTGATTGGTTTGTTTATCGAAAATTTGGGTTAAAACCCCGTCCTTTGAGGACGGCTTTAAGCTAAAATGGAAAAAGCGATAACCAAGCTAAAAACTGAACCTTGACCACAGATAGTAGGGGGTTTCGTTCAGAAAAGACTTCAAATTCGGCCT
>NZ_JADBRW010000031.1:0-4607 GCF_020247025.1 Microcystis sp. M109S1 | reverse complement strand
TTAATCTCCTTTTCTTCAGTACCTAAGCAAAGTTAATTAGGGTTTGCGGCAAAAAGTTTTTCTTGGGGGTAGGGTGTGGGGTGTGGGGTGTGGGGTGTAGGGTTTTACCGATTCTGAGGGGGTCAAGTACCTAATTTTCAGGGAAAAAGTACATGAATTTTCCCCCTGATCACTCCCAGTCCGGTACTTTTTGATTGACAAAAAGTCTAAAAGCCCTTTCCTGTAAGGTTTTTAGATTTATTCAGCAAACCCTATTTAAACCGCTTATTTTTAGATTAGCCGAATCTCCCCCAATCCCTTTACTGTTTTTTGCATGAGTGCCTCTTGCCTCGTCTGGCCCAAGCAATTTAAATTACGAACAGCTTATCTTAGGGATGAAGTCAGCGCCTTAATTGTCAGAGAATGCTAATCTGATCTATCAGCCCATCAGCACAAGTAGAGGAACTTCTGATATGCCCGACAACCGCTTCCAGATCAAATTTTGGGGAGTACGGGGGAGTATTCCCTGTCCTGGTTCGGAAACCGTTCGTTATGGTGGTAATACTTCCTGTGTGGAGATGCAAGTCGGTAGAGAAAGATTAATCTTTGACGGTGGTACGGGGTTACGCGTCCTAGGACAGTCTTTGATGGCAGAAAGTCCAGCGAAAGCCCATTTATTTTTCACCCACTCCCATTGGGATCATATTCAAGGTTTTCCTTTTTTTATCCCTGGTTTTATCAGGGGCAATACTTTTAAAATCTATGGGGTTCCCTCCCCCAACGGGGCAACCATCAAGCAAAAATTACAAGATCAGATGTTACATCCTAATTTTCCCGTGCCTTTGCAGATTATGCGGGCCGATTTAGAATTTTATGATCTAGAAATGGGCGAAACCCTCCACTGTGGGAATGTCACCGTCGAAACCCGTCCTTTAAATCATCCAGGAGACGCGGTGGGTTATCGGGTAAATTGGCAGGGTTTATCGGCAGCTTATATTACTGATACCGAACATTTTCCCGATCGCCTTGATGATAACGTTCTGGCTTTGGCTCGGCAAGCGGATGTCATGATCATTGATGCTACCTACACCGATGAGGAATACAACGATCCTAAGTATTCTAAGGTGGGTTGGGGTCATTCCACTTGGCAGCAGGCAGTCAAAATCGCTAAGACAGCGCAAGTTAAGCAGTTAGTTCTATTTCATCACGATCCCGCCCATAATGACGATTTTCTCGATTGCATTGGGGAACAGGTAAGAAAGATTTTCCCTGAAACTATTCTCGCCCGGGAAGGCCTCTCGATCGAACTGCGACCGGGAGATGATCAGATAGATGAAGTGTAATCTAAGTCACTGTTCCCCACTATGAAGATAACTGCTGTAGATGCTCAACAGCTTATCCCCGTGAGCGCAGATAAGATAGAATGACATAACATCATCTGGGATTTTCTCTGGTGCTATATTATAGAGTCCATTTGGTATCTTTCCCAAAATCATTACCCAGTATGGATTAGAGCGAATTAGCCAAAATACCTGTAATTCTTACCCGTGAAGCGTCACAAGAGAGATACCAAATAGGTTCTATGGAAATGTCCAATCAATCCTCACCTAACTCTAGGGAAATACAAGCAATTTTTGATCAGATCGCTCCCGAATATGACCGACTCAATCAAGAATTAAGTTTAGGATTACACCACGTCTGGAAATTAATGACAGTCAAATGGTGTCAACCCAAAAAAGGGGATTTTGCCCTTGATGTCTGTTGTGGCAGCGGCGACCTGACTAATCTATTATCAAAACAAGTGGGTAAAACTGGCCAAGTGATCGGACTAGATTTTTCCCCACAACAATTAAAAATCGCCCGTCAACGTTTTAGCGCCACTAATATTCACTGGATGGAAGGGGATGCCCTCAATTTACCCTTTGCCGATTCTAGGTTTGATTGTGCCACTATCGGCTATGGATTACGCAATGTGGTCGATATTACCCAATGTCTGGGGGAATTATACCGAGTCCTGAAACCGGGTGCTAAAGCGGCGATTCTTGACTTCCATCAACCCACCGAAACCATGGCCAAACTATTGCAAAACTGGTATCTCGATCATATCGTCGTTCCCGCCGCCGAGCGCTACGGCTTAACTGACCAGTACGCTTATATTAGTCCTAGTATTGATCGCTTTCCCCAGGGCCGAGAACAGGTAAAATTAGGCTATCGGTCGGGATTTTCCGGTGCCGTCCACTATCCACTCCTAGCAGGACTGATGGGAGTGTTAGTCTTAAAGAAATAACTTACTCACATTTGCGTTTATTTTTTGCTGCTAAATTGAATCTCGCTACTCTTTGGACATGGATCTTACCGCCGATCGCGGGGGCAATTATTGGCTATTTCACCAACGATATAGCCATAAAAATGCTGTTTCGTCCCTACAAAGCGATTTATATCGGTAAGCGTCCTCTTCCCTTCACCCCGGGGCTAATTCCTCGCAATCAAGATCGATTAGCTGTCCGGGTATCGGATACGATCATGGGTTCCCTGTTAACTCCCGAGGAACTACAAAAACTGGCTAAACGACTCCTCGACACCGAAAGGGTACAGGGGGCGATCCTCTGGCTGTTACAATTAGCTTTAAAACAAATAAAAGGCGATCGGCAAGCAAAAACAGCCGAGATTTTGGCGGCGATTCTTCACGATTTATTCGGGGAATCTTTAGCGAGATTACTAAAAGTTTTAGCCCGACGGCAGGACTTTTTAGAAAAACAGATCAATCAAATTTTTGATCGCCTAGTTTTAGAATTTTCTCTCAGTGAACAACAGGCGCGACAATTCTCCGATTGGCTATTAGAAACTGTCTTACCTGCTGATGTTATCCGTCTAGCTTTAATCGATTTTTTAACCGATCGCAATATTCAGGTTATCGATGAAGGATTTCGGGAAAAAACCAGTGGAACCTATTGGGTAGTAGCCAATTTATTCGGTTTACGCAATGCCCTCGCCCGCTTACGCACTTTTTGCCTTGATGAAAAGGATTTAGCTAATACCAGAATCAAAGAATTATTACTATCTTTAGAGATGCGTAATCGTCTGAAAAACTGGTTACAAAGTATCTCTTTACAAAATTTACCTATCTCCACCGTCAGACAATTGCGTAAAACCACCAGGGATACGGTGCGAATTTATATTCAAGAAAGTGGCGAACAATTTCTGCAAGATTTTGGACAAACGATCGACTGGGATCAAATCGCTAATTTAATTATTAATCGTCTGCAATCCTCGGTGTCAATGACTACATCATTAGGGGTAATTAGTCAAGAGTTAGCGTTAATTTTAGAGCGTTATTTAGAGGAAGATTTAGAGAAATTAGTCGCCCAAATTATCCCAATTCTCAACATCGATCAGGTAATCCGTGATCGGGTAAATGCCACTTCCCCGGCCGATCTGGAAAATGCCATACAAGGCATTGTTAAACAGGAATTACAGGGAATTGTTAATCTCGGTGGTATTCTCGGTCTTCTGGTTGGACTAATGCAAACAGTTATTTTAATTGCACAGAATCCGGGGTAATAATTGGGGGGTTAAACTAAGTTAACCCCCCGGAATCATTGCGTTTAAGTAAGTAGTTATAATTACATTAAAGATAGATTTTGCCTCTGATCCCCCCTTAATAAGGGGGGTGTCTGACAACTTTTAACACCTACCTACTTATTTTTAAGGTAAAATCAAAAAACTTCCCTGACAGAAAAGAGTTTGATCGTCGAGAATAAAAGATTTAATCTCCACATCTTTGCCTAAATCGACGGTAAAAGGTTGCAAATCAACAGATAAATCTGGGGCTAAACCTTGCCATTGTCGGGGACTAATCCCTAAAGTGCGGGCATCTTCTAAGGCAATATCGGCGCTAAAAATTACTTCTGCACCTGTTTCTCTATGGCCGAGAAGAGAGAAATAACCCTGATTTAGGAGAACATTTTTCCAGTTAAAACGCTGTTGTGAGATAATTTCTCTGGCGTTAACAACTCCGTTATTTTCTAGGGAAAAAATTAGTAAATCCGCAAAAGCATTAACTAAAATAGTCGAGGCGATCGAATTATTTAAATCCTGTTCGTTAATTTCTACCTCACCGCTAACCCGAATAGGTTCCAAAATTTTTAGGGGTTTCCCTCGCAAAACCTGCCCGATATTAAGACGAATATTTTCCCCTCTTAATTGCGCTTTACCTAGATGTAAACCTTGATAAATCGCTTTTCCTACGGCCAAAAATACCCCGGGTATATAACCGCGCAAAATTTGCCGATCATGACCGTGCAGCTGCATTTCTAAATCTTCTATCTGTTCTACTTGTGATCGCAAGAACAGACGTACTGCTGGCGGCAAAACCTTACTAATAATCTCACTTTGAGTATTGACCCACATAAACGTTATCTCACTCACTCCACAATGTTTCTAATTGTAACAGAGCTAGATCGATCGAACCATGAGGGGCTGCCGTCAGGTAAGCTTTTACGCATTTAAGTTACATTAACAGCATTACCCTTATTTTTAAGCTTTCTACTCCATTTAATAATCAATCCCCCTTCATTTAAAAGCTGATTGACTACTTTTTCCAGTTCTTCTTTATTTTCAAATTCTCG
>NZ_JADBRW010000309.1:0-5593 GCF_020247025.1 Microcystis sp. M109S1 | reverse complement strand
TTTAGGGGAGAAACAGAAGGCTTTAGACTACTACCAACAGGCTTTACCCTTATGGCGGGCGGTGGGCGATCGCACGGGGGAAGCCGTTACTCTCAATAATATTGGTGTTGTCTATAATGCTTTAGGGGAGAAACAGAAGGCTTTAGACTACTACCAACAGGCATTACCCTTATCGCGGGCGGTGGGCGATCGCACGGGGGAAGCCACTACTCTCAATAATATTGGTCTTGTCTATGATGATTTAGGAGAAAAACAAAAGGCTTTAGACTACTACCAACAGGCTTTACCCTTAAGGCGGGCAGTGGGCGATCGCTCCGGGGAAGCCGCCACTCTCAATAATATTGGTGGTGTCTATTATGCTTTAGGGGAGAAACAAAAGGCTTTAGACTACTACCAACAGGCTTTACCCTTATCGCGGGCAGTGGGCGATCGCGCAGGGGAAGCTAATACCTTAGAAAATATTGGTTACTTACTGCAACAACAAAACCAACCTCAACTAGGGATTATCTTCTATAAACAATCGGTTAACGTCTATGAAACTCTCAGAGGCGATATCAAAAAACTCTCTAAAGAATTGCAACAAACCTACACCGAAACTGTTGCCAATACTTACCGTCGTTTAGCTGACTTGCTGCTGCAACAAGACCGCATTCTGGAAGCGCAACGGGTGTTAGACTTGTTAAAAGTACAGGAATTAGACGATTATTTGCGGGGAGTGCGCGGTAATACAAATACAGAACAGGGAGTTCCTAAACTACCGCCAGAACAAAAAATAGACGAGGGAATTGAGGCAATTCTTAATAAAGCAGTAGAAATTGGCCAAGAAATCAGCCGACTGCAAGAACGACAAAAACTCAACGGCAAACTAACTCCCCCCGAAGAACAACGTCTCGCCCAACTCTGGAAACAACAGGAACAAATTGTCGCTGAGTTTAATAAATTTATCGAAAGTCCGGAAGTTTTAGCCTTAATTAACCAACTCAAACCCCAAACCCGTTCCGCCGATCTCCTGAATAATTTAGACAATTTAATTGGCTTATCTGATAATCTCAAAAAACTCCAACAAAATGCCGTCCTTATCTACCCAATCATCTTTGATGACCGCTTAGAAATCATCCTCACCACTGCTGATTCTCCTCCCGTCCGCCACACCGTAAAAGTCAGCAAAAAAGAACTAAACGAAACTATTCGCGCTTTCCGGGAAGCCTTACAAAATCCTAATCTGGATGCCAAAAAGCCAGCCCAACAGCTTTATGAATGGCTGATTAAACCCCTAGAAAATAACCTAAAAACTGCCGATGCAAAAACGATTATTTATGCTCCTGACGGACAACTGCGATACATTCCTCTAGCGGCTTTATACGACGGCAAACAGTGGTTAATTGAACGCTACCGGGTTAATAATATTACGGCTGCATCCCTGACTGATTTTAATACCAAACCCGAACCGAAAATGCAAATTTTAGCGGCGGCATTCGTTAAGGGCAGCTATCAGTTTCGACATGAGGGACAAGACTTCAGATTTAATGGGTTGCCTTTTGCGGGTATAGAGGTAGATAAATTGGCACAGACAGTTTCTCCTACTACTAAATACTTCGATAAAGACTTCAATCAAACAATTATTCCCCTACTAGATAGCTATACTGTCGTCCATTTTGCCACCCATGCAGCCTTTGTGGTGGGAACTCCAGAACAGTCTTTTGTTCTTTTTGGAGATGGGACAGTGGTGACTCTACAAACAATGAAAAACTGGCGGTTTAAAAATATTGATTTAATTGTTTTAAGTGCTTGCGAGACAGGTTTAGGGGGTAATTACGGCACAGGAATTGAAATTTTAGGTTTAGGATATCGACTACAAACCGCAGGTGCAAGGGCAGTTATTGCCTCTTTATGGAGTGTTGATGATGGCGGTACACAAGCTTTGATGAATGCTTTTTATGCTGCTTTGAGGACGGGTAAATTGAGTAAAACAGAGGCATTACAACAGGCACAAATTGCCTTGATTACCAGTAATAACCCAACCGATCAGCAGCGGCGTGGTAGTATTAAAATAGAACCTATTGAAGGAGTGCCATCGGACGTAGCAAATCGCCTCAGCCATCCCCGTTACTGGGCACCTTTTATTCTCATTGGCAATGGATTATAATCAGTTATCAGTTATCAGTTATCAGTTATCAGTTGTTAGATAAATCTTTAAAATCCTGCTCAAAAATGCTATGATCAGTTTGTAGTTGAGCTTTAGTACCCCACTCTCAAGAACAATTCTCAATCATGACAGTCCAAGATATTACAATTGCCAAAATTCGTCAACTTCCAGAGTCATTAGTTGAAGAAGTGAATGACTTTATTGATTTCCTTACCTTAAAGTACAATCAGCAGTTTTCTGATTTCGTAGAAATCGCAGAATCCGATTTTTCAGATTATTTGTCAAATCTAGAAGATTATGAAGAAAAATTAGCTCGTGGCGAAATCAAATGGTAGCGTTATTCGTGGTGATGTGGTTTTGTGCGACCTCAACCCCGTCATTGGCACAGAACAGTCAGGAATTAGACCTGTAATCGTTATACAAATTGATCGAGCTAATGGCGTAAGTCCTCATACTATTATTGTGCCATTAACCACTAAAATCCGGCGCAAACTACTTGATTCTCATGTTTTTATTCCAGAAGGTATAGCAGGTTTAAGTCAAGATTCAGTAGCACTGTGCGAGCAAATTAGAGTCATAGATAAGTCAAGAATTATTCGAGTTATGGGACATTTAGACAATCCTTATCTCGAAGAATTAGAAACAGCGTTAAGAACAATTCTAGGTTTACTTTAAGAAAATCACTATTCTAAGTATTCTAAGCCTATGTCTAATTCATCTCTAGAACAAGACCTAAAAACCTATCAAGATTTGATCGCAATTCTCCAAGAGCGTCCTACACCAACAGAAGCCGAAATTCTTAATATTTTACTAGCACGCGATCGCATTCAAACAGCCCTAACAGAAACCTATTTAATTACTGATAATATCCTAAATACCCTCCAAGAATTAGACAACATTCTTAGGAAAAAACAAGCCACAATCGCCCCAATAATCGCCCAATTACGTCCCGATTTTAATCCCGATACTAAAAATTGGTGGTGGCTACTTGAAGTCCCTAAAATTGATTCTTCTTGGCACAAATACGATTTATTGGCAAATGGAGCTTCTGTTACTTTCTTGACAATTTCTTTAGGATTAATTGGTGAAATTGGCTCGCGGTTTCTTTCGGGGGGAAGTGATATTTTGGGAGGTGTTTTAATCAGTTTTCAAAGTATATTAACCTTACTTGCCGCAGGAGGAGTCTTAACTAAAACTGGACAAGAAACTGGAAAAAACTTACTGGCACGCTTTGGGATTCAAGAACAATACTGGCAAGAAATTGGCGCTGGTTTATCTTTTTTACTAATGCTGAGTATTTGGGGATTAAGACTCTCTTTACCAACTGTAGCCACCTGGTATAATCATTGGGGTTGGAGTCATTATCAAAAGGGAGATTTGAGCAGTGCAGAAGAAGATTATCAACGAGCTTTGTCTTTAAATCCAGATGACGCTGAGGCACATTTTAACTTAGGATTACTCTACGAAGAATTACAGGATTTTGATTTAGCCAGAAAAGAATATATACTAGCTATACAAGGAGGTAACACTACCGCTATTAATAATCTAGCTCGATTACATATTCTCAATAAAAATTATCCTGCTGCTGTTCACCTCTTACTTAAAGCCCAATCTGGGTCAAAATTAGATCAAGAAACCCAATTTGCTATCTGGAAAAATTTAGGTTGGGCAAGGCTAAAACAAGGAGATATTCCATCGGCAGAAACAGCTTTATTAGAAGCGATTAAATTAGATAAAAATAGTGCTGCCCCTCATTGTTTACTAGCGCAGGTAAGAGAAGCCCAAAATAACCAAACAGAGGCATTAAAAGAATGGGAAACCTGTAATCAATACGCTAACAGCTTAAATCCTGACGAAGATAGCTGGAGAATACAAGCACAACAATGTCTAGCAAACCGGGAGAAACAAAAATGCTCACCAAAACCCAACTCATCCTATTAGGATTAAGCACAGGAATGCTGACCCTATTTTTAGAAAGTGCTAAAGGGATAGCCTTGCCTGCTAGAATTGAATCAACAACTGGTATCGTCAAGCTAAAAAGACAAAATTGGACTGAATTTAAACCCGTTTCTATTAATACAGAATTAAACAAAGGCGATCAAATTTTTCCTCTTCAGGGTGTTAGGGTGACAGTATTATGTCCCGATTTACAACAACGCCCAGTTAGTTCAGGTGTACCTTCTGGACTAAAGACAATTTGCCCCATCTGGGAAGCGTTAAAAGCCAAAAATCCCCCACCCCCAGGTTCTTTAGGAGGAACAAATGCACTCATTCCCTATCTCATTTCACCCCGTCACACCCTGATACTGACAGATACCCCCATTTTGCGCTGGAATGAAGTTTCCCAAACGAGATATTACACAATAAAAGTTATGGATTCACAGAGGATTATCTGGGAAAAGCAAGTTTCTCAAACCCAAATTTCCTATCCCGGAACACCAGTTTTTCAGCCCGGTATTCCTTATTCTGTGACAATTAAAACCGATGGGGGACAGTCTTCCGAGCAAGATAAAGCTTCTAAAATAGAATTTATCAGGTTACATTCCTCAGAAGTTGCAACCATACAGGACGAAGTTAATAAAATAGAACAATTAAATATAAATAAGCAAACTAAAGCATTAATATTAGCCGATTTTTATGTAACTTATACCCTACCGACTTCAACTTTTAATAACTATGTTTTATCTTCCCAATCCCTAGCAACTTATCATCTTACCAGTGAAGCGATCACTATTCTAGAAACTACCATCAAACAGGGTCAAAATTCAGCAATCATCGAGAGAAACTTAGCTGACTTGTACTGGCAAATTGGCCTAGCTAATCTAGCTACCAATCATTATCTAAAAGCGATAGAATTAGCTCAGATACCAGAACAATTAGAAGAAAAAACCTTAGCTCAATTTGGTTTAGGAGAAGTTTATGCAGCTTTAGGAGATAATAATCAAGCCAAGATTTGGTACAGTAAAGCCAGAGAAGGTTATCTAACTTTAGGCGATTCTGCAAGGGCTAACTTTGTGATCCAATTAATAGAAAGCTTGCCTTAAGTTAAAAAAAGAGTAGTCTAGCTGTTGCGGGTTTTGTCTTTAGCCAACTTCTCGGGTTGTTGCCGCAAGTCGGGGTATCCAAGAAGACTGGCACCCCAGGAGCATCAGCTAACAGAGCTTGTAAGTAGGTAGGCGTTAAAAATTATCAGATGCCCCCCTTATTAAGGGATATCCCCCCGCCTATCGGCACCCCCCTTATCAAGGGATATCCCCCCGCCTATCGGCACCCCCCTTATCAAGGGGGGCAGGGGGGATCGAACCTAAAATCCATTTTTAATTTAATTATAACCAGCTACTTAGCAGCCTGTTATCGAAAATTTGGGTTAAAACCCCGTCCTTTGAGGACGGCTTTAAGCTAAAATGGAAAAAGCGATAACCAAGCTAAAAACTGAACCTTGACCAC